>JAFAYP010000092.1 GCA_019240305.1 Solirubrobacterales bacterium | reverse complement strand
GCGCGAACACGGCCGTGCACGAAGGTCACGTGAAGCTGGTCGTCTACGTGCCGGATCCCGCCAACGTGATCGACGGGAACGTGTTCCTGACCGTCTCGGACAAGCGGGCCATCAAGAAGGGACTTCTGCAGACACCCAAGCACTGCGGGTTCCACTGCTGGATCGCCACGATGAAGCGGGTCCCGCACTCCGCGCACCTGTACTACTCCGTTGACAAGTTCCACTTCCCAGGTAACTGGCAGGACACGCCGGGCCGGTACTACTGGCAGGCCTTCTACTACCCGAAGAACGGTGTCGTCTTCGGCGTGCTGGCCACCGGGATCAAGTCGTTCCGGATCGTTCCGTAATCAGAGGCGCCGGATGCGCTCGACGGCCTCGAGCAGGCGATCGTCGGGCGTGGTCAGCGAGATGCGGAAATAACCCTCCCCGGTGGCGCCGTACGCGCCACCGGGGGAGATGATCACCGCTGCCTGTTCGAGCACGTGCTCACAGTAGGCCGCCGAGGAGTCGAAGCCCTCCGGGATCGGCGCCCAGATGTAGATCGTGCCCTTGGGCGGGGTGACGTCCACCCCGGCCTGGGCCAGCGCGTCGCAAACCAGGTCACGCCGGCGCCGGTAGATCTCGTTCATCGCCCGCTTCTCGGCCTCGAGATCGGGCCCGAGGGCGACGGCGCCGGCGAGCTGGACCGCCTCGAAATTGCCCGAGTCGATGTTCGACTTCAAATGCCAGTAGCTCTCGATCGCCTCGGCGTTGCCCACGATCGCCGCGCAGCGCCAGCCGGTCATGTTGTAGCCCTTGGACAGCGAGAACACCTCGACGCCGACCTCCTTGGCCCCCGGCGTCTGGAGGAACGACGGAGCGATATAGCCGTCGTAGGTGGTCTCGCTGTACGCGTTGTCGTGCACGATGAGAATCTCGTGCTGGCGGCCGAACGCGACCACCTCCTCGAAGAACCCGGGCGGGACGACCGCGCCAGTCGGGTTGTTCGGGTAGTTGAAGAACAGCAGCCGGGCACGCTCGAGCTCGTCGGCGCCGATCGCGTTCAGATCGGGGGCGAAGTCCCGCTCGGCGAGCAGCGGCATCAGCACCGGCCGGCCGCCGGCCAATAGCGGTCCGCCGGTGTACACCGGGTAGCCCGGGTCGGAGGCCAGGGCCACGTCGCCGGCGTCGAGGAAGGCCAGGTTCAGGTTGAAGATGCACTCCTTGGCGCCGATCGCCGCCATGACTTCGGTCTCGGGATCGAGCTCGACCCCGAAGCGCCGCGCGTAGAAGGCAGCCACCGCCTCGCGGAACTCCTGGCGCCCCCGGTTACTCGGATACTGGTGGGTGCTCGGATCGGCCACCGCGCGCTGCATGGCCTCGACGATCGGGGGATAGGTCGGGGTGTCCGGATCTCCGATCCCGAGGCTGATCACATCGACGCCGGCGGCCCGCTTGGCGCGGACCTTGCGTTCGAGCTCGGCGAACATGTACGGCGGGATCAGGTCCAGGCGGCTACTGCGTCGCATGCAACTCCTCGATAAACGCCTCGGCCAGCGTGCCGCGGTACACCGGCACCGCCCAGCCCGAGAGCTTGATCTGTAGGTCCTCCCCCACCTCGACCTCGAGCTCGCCGCCGTCGAGCACGACGGTCACGGGCGAGCGCCCGCCGTCGAGCACCGACGCGACGGCCGCACCGGTGGCGCCGGTGCCGCTCGCGGTGGTCTCCCCCGCGCCGCGCTCGAAGATCCGTGCCCGGATCCGCCCAGGTTCGAGCACCGTGAACCATGAGGTATTGGTCCGGTTGGGAAACAGCTCGTGGTGCTCGATCTCCGGCCCGACGGCCTGCAGGTCGAGGCGCTCGAGCTCCGCGTCGTCCTCGACCCGGATCGCACATTGCGGGTTGCCGACCTGAACGTGCTGAAAGCGCCAGCTCCGGCCGGCGGCGACAAGCTCGCCGCGACCGTCGGGCGGGCCCAAGGGAAAGTCGGCGCTCCGCAGCCGGGCCCGGCCCATGTCCACGGCACATTCGGTCTCGGAGAGGATGCGCGGGCGCAGCTCGCCCGACGCGGTCTCGACCGCGAACGAGTCGGCGTCGGTCCATCCGTGGCGGCGCAGGTACAGGATCGCCTCGCGCGCTCCGTTGCCCGACACCTCAGCCTCCGAGCCG
>JAFAYP010000034.1 GCA_019240305.1 Solirubrobacterales bacterium | reverse complement strand
GTCAGCAGCAGCGCCTGCTGGACGCCGGCTCCCCCCGGCGTGAACGGGAAGACCGAGGCGATCACCTGGACGGCGAGCACGAGCAGCACGTTGCGTACCGACCCGCCGATGTGGAATGCATCGAGCAGCGCCCAATAGGAGGCAAAGCGCGCGACCCAACTGGCGAGCTGCCAGCTCGCCATCTCCCGGCGATAGCGGGGAAAGTCGCGCACGATCTCGAGGCCCTGGCGCACCCGCCCCCAGAACGCCTTCACGCGCGCCGAGAGCAGTGCGAAGCCGACCAGGAAAGCCATGCCCGCCACGGTCACGACAAGCAGGGTGAAGCGCATGTGCGAGGCAAAGAAGCTGATGTCGAAGGCCGGCAACTTGGAGAAGTCCGGCGGCTTGGGGAATACACCCTGGGTGAACGCGAAGCACATCACCAGCAACCCCGCGAACCAGTCGAAGATCACCCCGGTGGCCAGACCCGTGGCGACGGTCGGATAGCTGGCGGGCGGGATCGCCACCCGGGTCAGGAACAGCTGGGCGATGCTGCCACCCCCCAGGGGGAACACGTTGTTGATCGCGTACCCGACCATGTAGGCCCCCCACACGTCGCGCCAGCGGATCCGCTCGCCGGGATACGCCGCCCGGAGCGCCGCCCACAGCGCCCGCGAGCGCAGCAGCAGGTAGACCGCGAACAGGGCCAGGCCGATGATCAGCGCCACCCAGCCGAGGTTGGCCAGCTGCGAGAGGAACGTTCCCGCCGAGTCGAGCAGGCTGTCGACCGTCGAGCCGATCGACGAACCATGGTGCGCGGCCGCCGTAACGACCGCCGCCGGTAGCCCTGTCATGTACGTATTAAACGGGCCGCCGGTCCAAGCCAGGCGCTGCCCGCCGTAGGGGCAGGGCATTAAAAGGCCCGGGGGGCCCAGATCCATCTGAGCCCCCCGGAGAGTCAGGGAAGTGGGGGCGCAGTTCCCTGACCGACAGGGGCGAGTTTCCCCGTCCCAAGCTCACTCTAAACCCAAAAGTTTCTTTGTCGGTCTCCATGGGCCGCTCCGCCCACGTATCCCGGTGCAAGCCTAGCATTCCCGGGCCTTACCCATATCAAACTTGCGCAGTAACTGCACGAGTTGCGACGTTCGAAAGCAACCCGCGGCGCTGCCCGCCCCCGGCTCCGAGCAGCGCCAACCGAGCTCACGCTACGGCCGCCTGGACACTCGAGAAGATCGTGGCCGGATTGAGCAGCACGACGAGCCGGTTCTCGATCTCCGCGATCGAGTCGACGATCGTGCTGTCGGCGCCGGGAGCGGGCTCCACCTGCTCTCGCTCGATGCTCAGCACCTCCTCCACGCCGTCCACGATCACCCCGACGATCTCGGACCCCGTCTCGAGGATCACGATCTTGCTGTCCTCCCCGGCCGCCGAGGCAGCCCCCAGGCGGTCGGCCAGGTCGTACACCGGCACGATGTGCCCGCGCAGGCAAAGCACCCCCCGGACCCACGGCTCGACCGACGCGACCGAGCGCGGCTGGGTGTAGCGAATGATCTCCTGCACGTGCTCGATCGGGAGGGCGTACTCCTCACCCGCGAGCTTGAAGATGACCAACTGCATGGCGGGTCACTCCACCTCGGTCTTGAACCGGGCAACCAGCTGGTTGAGGGCCTCGGCGTTCCCGGCCAGCTCCTGCGCGGAGGCCGAGATCTCCTGAGCCGACGCGGAGGTCTCCTCTGTGGAGGCGGACACCTCCTCGGTCGAGGCCGAGGACTGCTCGGCAACCGCGGCAATCTCGCCGACACCCTCCTGCATGAGCAGCGCAGACGCGGCGATCTGCTGTGAGACCGCGGCGATCTGCTCGATCCGGTCGCCCATGTCCTCGACGGCGGATCCGATCCGCAGGAACGCCGCGCGGGTCTGCTCGACCACCGCGGCACCGTCCTGGGTCCGCTGAGCGCCGTTCTCGACCACTTCGACCGCGCGCCCCGTCTCGCTCTGGATGGACGCGATCAGGCCTGAGATCTCATGCGCGGCGTGCTGGGACTCCTCGGCCAGCTTGCGCACCTCCTCGGCGACCACCGCGAACCCGCGACCCTGCTCACCGGCGCGCGCAGCCTCGATCGCCGCGTTGAGCGCCAGCAGGTTGGTCTGCTCGGCGATGCCCGTGATCGCCTGCACGATCTGCCCGATCTGCTCGGACTTCTCCGCCAGGGCCCGGATCGCGTCGCTGACCTCGGCCGAGGACTCGCGCACCGAGCGCATCGCGTCGGTGGCCTGCTCGGCCGCGCTGACGCCCTGCCGGGCAACCTCGCGGGCCTCCGAGGCCACCTCGGCGGTGTGCTGGGCGTTCTCGGCCGCCTCGCTCACCGCACGGGACACCTCCTCGGCCGAGCGCCTGGTCCGCTCGACCATCTGCACCTGGCGCTCGGCGCCCTGGGCGACGTCGCTCACCGCGTGGGCGATCTCGTTCGTGGCCCGTCCGGTCTCCTCGGAGGTCGCGGCCATCTGCTCCGAGGCGGCCGACACGGCGCCGGCCGAGCCGGACACCTTGCCCACGAGGTCGTTCAGGTTGACCCGGGTCTGGTTGTAGGCCTCGATCGTGACCACGAAGCTGTCGCGCATCGCGTTCACCGCCTGCGCCACCTGTCCGAGCTCGTCGTTCGAGGGATTCTCGATCGGCAGCGTCACCGGCTGGACCGGGACGGTCAGGTCGCCGGCGGCCATCGCCTCGATCGCCGCCTTGAGGTCCGCGGCGCAGTGGTCTCGCAGCGAGCTCAGCCGGCCAAGGACATCGCCGACGGTTCGCATGATCGCCCGCGAGACCAGATAGGCGATCGCACTTCCGATCAGCACCGACAGGACCAGCACGACGATTGTGATCGTGGTGCTGAAGGAGCTGTTGGCGTTGATCGCCTGCACGTCCGCGGTGGCCTGCGTGTCGTTGATCTTGACCAGCTGTCCCAGCGTCTGGTCGAGTTGGGCGTTGAGCGCCGCAGCCTTGCCGAAGTACAGGCTGTTGGCAGCCCGGGACTGTCCCTGGGCGACGAGCCCGAGGACCCGCGCCGCGGCGGCTTTGTACTGCGCCCACAGCGTCCCGAACTGCTCGGCGGTGCTCAGCTCGGTGCCGCCGAGTGACGAGCCGCGGTAAGCGTTGAAGGCCTGGTCCAGGTCGGCCGCATCACTGTGGAAGGCCTGGGTGTACCGCGTCGCGCCGCTCGCTGCCGAGAAGCTCTTCAGCAGGTCGCTGTCGAGGTTGCCCAGCGACGTCTCGACCGACTCGAGCTGCTCGATCGGGGTCGTCGCGTTGCTGTACAGGGCAGCACCCTTCGTGGCCGACGAGCTGGTGGCGATCATGCCGAGGACCCCCGATAGCACCATCAGGCCGACGAGAACGCCGGCCAGCCCGAGCAGTTTCCATCGCACCGACAGGTCCCTCAACGACATTGATCGCTCCACGTTTCGCTTTTTGACACGGCACTCCCGCCCCTCCTAGAGATCGTCGGGGAGCGTCGGTGCTGCATCCGGGCCGCGTACGGGATGCGGTGCGTTGGCAGTACGGGCGGGGCGTGCGTAGCAACTACGGGGCGGGCCCCGTGTTACGCCTCAACGGCCGTGCGCGCCCGGGCCGGTGAAGAACTCCTCGCCGGCCCGTACCGTTCCGGCTGCCTCGGCCTCGTGGCGCAGGGTGCGGTCGGCCTCGCCGCTCCAGGCGCCGATGGCCAGCATCTCGCGGTCGGCGTCCATCGGACTGCCACCTAGATCCTGATTGACCACCCGAGCGCACTTGCGCCCCTCGGCGATCGCTGTGACGACCAGCGACTGACCGATGCGCGCGTCTCCGCAGGCATACACGCCGCGCGTGGATGTCCGGTAGGTCTGTTCGGTGCGGATGTTGCCGCGCTTGTCGAGCTCGAGGTCGAGCTGCTCGACCGTTCCGGCGTGCTCCGGGCCGGAGAACCCGATGGCGATCAGCACCAGATCCGCCTCGAGCACGAATTCCGAGCCGGGGACCGGCGTGAGGTCGCGCGAGGAGGTGCCGGTGACCTTCCGGGCATAGACATGGCTGACGTGACCTTCGCGGCCTCCGAACCCGGTGACCTCGGTGCCCCACCGACGCTTGCCGCCCTCGTCGAGCGCGTAGGTTGTGAGGGTCCGCTTCGGTGGGAGCGGCCAGGGGTGGCGTGCGTCGCGGCCGCTCTCGGGCAGCGCCATGTACACGTCGAGCATGATCACCGCCTGGGCGCCCTCGCGGTGGGAGTTCGAGATGCAGTCCATGCCGGTGTCGCCACCGCCGACCACGATCACGCGCTTGTCCGCCGCGGTGATCTCGCTTCCCGGCTCGGGGTCCCGGTAGCGCCGTCCCTCCTGCTTGGCCACGAACCGGTTGCGCTGGTAGAGGTAGTCCATCGCGAAGTGGATCCCCTGCAGCGACCGCCCCGGGGCGTCTAGGTCGCGCTGCACCCGCGTGCCGATGGCCACGACCACGGCATCGTGCCGGTCGCGGATCTCCTGCGCGGTGACCGTCCGGCCCACGTCGGTGTCGTAGACGAACTCGATTCCCTCGGCGGCCAGGATGTCGACCCGCCGGTCGATGATCCGCTTCTCCAGCTTGGCGTCGGGGACGCCGAAGCGCAGCATCCCCCCGGGGCCCTCGTCGCGCTCGTACACGGTGACCGAATGGCCGCAGCGGTTGAGCTCGGCGGCCGCCGCCAGTCCGGCCGGGCCCGATCCGATCACCGCCACACGCTTGCCGGTGCGCCGGTCCGGGGGCTCCGGCACCACCCAGCCCTCCTCAAAGGCGCGCTCGGCGATCGCCATCTCGATCTGCTCGATGGTCACCGGATCGTCGTTGATGGCCAGCACGCAGGCCGACTCGCACGGCGCCGGGCAGATCCGGCCGGTGAACTCGGGAAAGTTGTTGGTGGCGTGCAGCTGGTCGATCGCCTCGCGCCACTTGCCGCGGTAGACGAGGTCGTTCCAGTCCGGGATCAGGTTGCCGAGCGGGCAGCCCTCGTGGCAGAACGGGATCCCGCAGTCCATGCACCGCGCGCCCTGACGCTGCAGCTCCTCCTCGGGCTGCAGGTTGTAGTACTGCTTGTAGTCGCGCACGCGCTGCTCCGGGTCGCGCTTGTCGAAGCCGACTCGGTGGATCTTGAGGAACGCGCCCAGCTCGCCCATCGCTACGCCCCGACCGCCGCCTCGCGCTCGGCCTGCGCAGCCAGCGCCTGCTTGTAGTCGCGCGGCATGACCTTGACGAAGCGCTCGCGGGCGCCGCGGCCCCACGAGGCCAGGATGTTGCGGGCGACCAGCGATCCGGTCCGCGCGGCGTGCTCTGAGATCAGCTCGCGCACGACGGCCTCGTCCGCGTCGTCGAGCTCCTCGAGGTCGACCAGCTCGAGGTTGCACCGGCCCTCGAAGCGCCGGTCCACGTCATACACGTAGGCGATCCCGCCGCTCATGCCGGCGGCGAAGTTTCGCCCGGTGCGGCCGAGCACGACCACGCGGCCGCCGGTCATGTACTCGCAGCCGTGGTCGCCAACGCCCTCGACGACCGCATGCGCGCCCGAGTTCCGCACCGCGAAGCGCTCGCCGGCCAGCCCGCGGAAGAACGCCCGGCCGGCCGTCGCGCCGTACAGCACGGTGTTGCCGACGATCATGTTCTCCTCGGCGCGGAAGCGATGCTTCTCGGGCGGGCGCACGGACACCACGCCGCCCGAGAGCCCCTTCCCGGCGTAATCGTTCGTCTCTCCCCGCAGTGAGAACGTCACCCCGGGCGCCAGCCACGCGGCGAAGCTCTGTCCGGCCGAGCCCGTGAAGGCAATTTCGATCGTCCCCTCGGCGAGGCCCTCAGCACCGTGCCGGCGCGCGATCTCGCCGCTCAGGATCCCGCCCACGGTGCGGTTCACGTTGCGCACCGGGATCGGCCCGAGCTTCACCGGCTCGCGCCGCTCGACGCCCGGCGAGCAACGGCGCAGGAGCTCCCAGTCGAGCGCGTCGTCGAGCACCGGCTGCTGGGGGCGGGTGCGGCAGCGGGGGGTCCCCGCGGGCAGGTCGGGCGTCTGCAGGACCATCGAGAGGTCGACCCGGCTGGCCTTCCAGTGCTCGATCGCATCGTCCATGTCGAGCAGCTCGGTTCGCCCGATCATGTCCTGAAAGCGCCTGATTCCCAGCGAGGCCATGATCTGACGCACGTCCTC
>JAFAYP010000019.1 GCA_019240305.1 Solirubrobacterales bacterium | reverse complement strand
AGCGAGGCGCCGCCGGCGCTCGACACGTCCTGGGCGCTGCCCACGCCGGTCCCCTGCTGGGCCTGGGCCAGCGCGCTGGCAAAGCCGCCCTGGGTGGTCGGCGTGGCGGTGGTGGATCCAGCCGTGGTCGCGGCCGCGGACGACGGGACGAAGGCGGTCTGAAGCGAGGAGATCTGGGCCTGGATCTGCGAGACCCGGCTTACGGCATCGGTAAAGCTCATCGGCTACTTATGTAGATCGGCGGCCTGGCCGATGGCTTGAGACCCTCTAGCCGCCGCCGGCATCGAGGAGTAGGTTGTCGCCACCCGACCCGAGGAGGAGAACGTGGCGACAGCAGGCACGACAGCACGTCAGGGCCCGGTCGGGCGGCCCGAGCCGGCCCGTCTGGCCCGCGGTGTCCTCACGAACTTCGACATCTCGGCGTCGACGCTGGCCAACATCGCGCCGGCCATGAGCTTCTTCTTCGGGTTCGCGCTGATCGTCTCGACCGCGGGCGTGGCGGCCCCGCTGACCGTGATCGTGGCGTTCGTCGCGATCGCCCTGCTCGGCAACACGCTCACCCAGTTCTCCCGTTCGCACCCGTCGACCGGGTCGTTCGTGACGTTGATCGGCCGCGGGCTCGGAGGGTATCCGGCGGTGGTGGCGGCGGTGGTCCTAGGGGCCGGCTACATCCTGGCCGTGGCGTCGGTGGTGGCGATCTCCGGCGGCTGGACCGAGACGATCATCAAGCACTACCTGAGCATCACGATTCCGTGGCAGATCTTCACCGCGATCCTGACTGGCGCTGCGCTGTATCTGATCATCTCGGGAGCGAAGCCGTCCACCAAGATTGCAGCGATCTTCTTCGCGTTCGAGGCTGTGCTGCTCGTGGTGATCGCGGTCGCGCTGCTGATCCAGCACTCCGGGAGCATCAGCCTGAAGCCGTTCGATCCGGGCAACCTGCACCGTGGCTTCTCGGGCCTGTCGCTCGGATTCCCGCTCGCGGTGTACCTGTTCATCGGCTGGGAGAACTCGGCCGCGATGGCCGAGGAGACGCGGGACCCGCGCACGGCCGTGCCCAAGGCGATCTTCACGAGTGTTGCGCTCATCGCGGTCCTGTACGTGTTCCTGTCCTACTCGACAGTGGTCGGGTTCGACAACAACGCGGCCAAGCTGAGCGCGGCCAGCGTGCCGATGGTCGACGCGGCACAGGGCGTGGCGAGCTTCCTCGCCTTTTTGGCCTACATCGCCGGCTTCACGTCGATCTTCGGCACCCTGATCTCGGCGACGAACTCGCAGGCCCGGATCATCTTCAACTCTGGGCGCGAAGGGCTGCTCCCGAGCGTGACCGGGAAGCTCACCGCACGCAGCCAGACACCGTGGGTGGCCTTCCTGGTCTACCTGGGCCTGGCGCTCGGGCTGACCTACGTGTTCTGCCGGAGCAGCAACCCGGACGGGGTCGTCGTCTTCTTCGGCGAGATTGCCACGCTGGGGACGATCCTGGTTGCACTCACCTACCTGGTGGCCAACCTGGCCCTGCCGATGTACTGGCGCCGCTTCCACCCCGACCAGTTCAATCCCCTCACGCATCTGGTATTGCCGCTGGTCGGCGCCGTGGCGATCGGCTATCCGCTCTACGAGCTGGTGAAGCCGGGCCAGCCGGCGCCGTTCAACATCTATGTGTGGATTGCGCTGGGGATTCTCGTGGTCGCCCTGCTGTGGGGAGCCATCGTCTACCGGCGTGACCCGGGGCTCGGCGAGCGCGTCGGGTCGATCGTGGCCGACGCGGAATAGCGCCGACGGTCAGATTCGCTGGATCGGCACTTCCTGGATGGCCAGCGGTATGTCCTGCTGCACCGCGAAGTGCAGGAGCAGATTCTCGGCGTTGGTCGTGTCGATGTTCTGCCGGTCGTAGAGCGATTCGATCGCGAAGCACAGCGACCCCAGCTTCTTCATCTCCGTCCCCGGGCCGATTGCGAACCAGTCCGGGATCCATCCGCGGTCGGACGGCATCTGACCCGGCAGCGCATGTGACACCAGGACCCGGTCCTGCGGCCACGCGGGAAGCGGCGCCTCGAGGAGGATGTCGGTCCGGGTGCGGCAGATCAGGTCGTACTCCATATGGTGGACACGTTCGTGCTCCTCGATCAGATGGAGTCCCTGCCGGACCACGTACCACTGGGCGAACAGGCGGTTCATCCAGTAGGTGTTGTGCTCCTTCGCGCGCGGGTTGATGACCAGCACGTCGAACGGCCGCTCGCGCGCGCGTATCTCCGGTGCGGTGCGACCGTAGAGCTCGAATGAGGACACCACGCAACCGCCGAGCATCTCCCCGTACATTGCGACCACATCGTGCGTGGTGACCGGCGAGGGGTTCACCATCGACTGCTGCGGTCCGGTCCGAGCGTCGTCCGCGACATCCCAGGTGGCGACGAACACGTCGGTGTTGTAGTGGGCCGCCAGGTGATTGATCAGCGGCTCGGTGGTGGCCTCGACCTGCCGAAGGAACCCGGTGAGCAGCAGCGCCAGCCTGGGGAGCCCGTTGGCGGTCATGCGGCCGGAAGTTAGCAATGGGCCCGGATCGGAACCGCCGGGCCCGCGCCCGTCAGGACCGTGGGGTGAGGGGCGCGAGGCCCGTTACGCCGCGCGGCGCTCGATGCGTGCCGGCCCGTCGGCGGCGCGCCGCGAGAGCGGGAGGCGCAGGAACGCCTCGTAGTCGGCGGGGGTGCCGAGACCGTACATGCCCGCGCCCTCGGCGCCGATATTGTCGATCCCGATCACGGCCCCGTCACCGATCAGCTCGTTGTAGGCCGGCGCAACGTAGAACTCGCCATTGACGCGCTTGTCGGCTGCGATCATGGCCTTGGCGGCGCGGAAGAAGTCACCGCCGCGCGCGAAGGTGTAGATGCCGACGGTGGCCTCGTTCGAGACAACTTCCTTCTCGACCACGTTCGTGACGTGATCCTCTGAGTCGAGTTCCACGAACGACCATTTGGGGTCATCTGCGGTCATGGTCATGATCAGGCCATCCAGTTGCCGACTACGCAGCACCGCGAGGTGCTGCTCGAAGTCGCAGTCGACCCACTGGTCGCTGTTGGCGATCACCATCACATCGCCGGGGTCGGCCGCATGCTCAGCCAGCATGACCGTGCAGGCGGCTCCCTCGGTCACCTGATCCACGGTGACGATCTCGCAGCCCGGTGCGACCTCGCGCAGCGCCGGAACAAAGCCGTAAGCGTCGACGTGCTCGCGGCGGCAGATGAACACGAAGCGGGTGGGCTCGCGCGGGCTGAGGTTGCGAACCACGACCTCGATCATCGGCACGCCGTGCACGGGCAGCAGCGGCTTGGGCAGCTCGTAGCCGACGTCGGCGAACCGGCTGCCGCGCCCGGCCATGGGGATCACGACGGTCAGCATCTGTCCACCTCCACCAGGTATTTGTCGCCCGCCACAGCCGGAAGCTTCACCGCCACCACGGTGGCGTCGGTGAGGGCCAGGAAATCGCACGGCTCACCCGGTGCCAGCGTGAGGATGTCACCGGCGTGCAGGTCCCTGCCGTCCATGCGCACCGAGCCTGAGACCACCGCAGTCAGCTCGGTGGCCACCTTGTGCACGTGGCGCGCCTCGGCGTCCCCGGCCGTGTAGTGCTTGATTGCCACCTCGACCTCAGAGCTGCGGTACGCCGTGGGCTCAAAGTCGCCCACGAACCAGCCGCGGACCATCTGATCCAGATTGTGCTCGGTCATGCGGCCAGCTCCTGACGATGACGGGCCAGGTGCTGCTCGTACACATCCACCCCGTGCATCGAGCTCAGCGAGAAGTAGCGCTCTCGCTCGATGTGATGGGTGCCGATGCGACGGCCGTTGAGGACCAGCTCGTTGAACACCGGGCAGATGTAGAAGGCGCCGTCCACCGAGACGTCCTTGCGGATCATCGCCATGACGCCGTCGATGAAGTCGCCGCCGTGCCTGAACCAATACACCCCGGCGGTGGCCAGCCGGCTGATCGGGCGCTTCTCGGCCGCCTCGACGACGAGGCCGTCCGGCCCGGTGCGCACGTAGGACCAGCGCGGGTGAACAGCATCGAAGGTGATCGTCCCGGCGTCAAGCCCGGCAGCCTCGAAGCCCTCGATGATCTCGGGCATCTCAGCCTCCACGATCTGATCACCGTTGAACACGAGCAGCGACTCGTCGCGCTTGATCTGCCCAATTGCGTGCAGAGCGGTGCACGCGGCGCCGGTGGAAAGGGTCGGAACCCCCACCACTTCGGCGTCGTCGGCCAGCAGGCGAATCACGTCGGCCGTGTGGTGGCGGCGCTGCTCCTCCTCACGGATCAGGAAGATCGAGCGGGAGGCGTTCTCGATGGTGGGACGCAGGCCCTCGATGACGCGCTGGACCAGCGGCTCGCCGTCGATCTCGACCAGGTTCTTCGGGTACTTGGCGCCGGCGACCTCGAACATCGCGCTGTCTCCGGCCATCAGTACGACCAGTCTCATGCGGCCACCTTCCTGTCGGTCTGTGCAGACGCGATGCGCGAGGAGATCGCGTCGAGCGTCACGTCGTCGGGGCCCTCGACGACCAGCACGCGAGCCCCCGCGGCGGTCGCCGCCTTCACGCCGTTCTCGTTGTCCTCGACGATGAGCGTCTCCTCGGGCTGGACGCCGAGTCGCTCCATCGCCGCCAGATACATCTCGGGATCGGGCTTCGGACGCGACACGTCCTCGTTGGAGATCATCACGTCGAGGTAGCGCATGAGGTCGCTGCGCTCCATCATCTCCTCGACCGTGCGCCGCACCGAGTTCGAGGCCACACCGAGCTGGTAGCCCGCCGCCTTGAGCTGGGACAGCGCGTACTGATGGTGAAAGACCGGCTTGCAGCGCGTGGCCACCAGTTCGAGCGTGTATTGCTGCTTGAGTGAATTGAGGAAGCCGTGCAGCTCCTCGGGAAGCCCCCGCTCGACGGTGAGCATCCGAAGCTTGCGCTTGGTCGGCAGGCCGTCGTAGGAGGTTAGATGCTCGTAGCGGGTGATCTCGTAGCCCAGCAGGCCCAGCGCTCGGTTCAGAGACTCGTAGTGCCACTCGCGGGCGTCGATCAGCACGCCGTCCATGTCGAAGACCACGGCTTTGATCTCGCGGCTCATACGAACACCTCCTGAGCCTGGTTCGGTTGGTCGGTACACAGCAGGACGTCGGCGGACCCCCACACGCTCCAGGCCCGCCATTCCTGCCACATGGCGTCGTGGTCGCGGCCGTGAAGCTCGGGCGAGACCACCGCGACACGCTTGGCGGCCGCCAGGTGCTCGGCGATCCGCGGCTCGGAGATGAATCCCCCGGCGAAGTCATCCAGCCATACTCCGCACGCCTGCTTGTAGAGAGCCGGAGCGGACTCGACATCGCTGTGGCGCGTGAAGAACGGCAGGCCGGCCCGCGCGTACAGCAGCGTGTCGGGCACGGACATGTCGAAGGCGAACCAGCGCTCCGCCGGCACGTCCCGCAGTGCCGTGGCGACCATTGCGGCCAGGCCGTCGGACTTGATGTTGACGGCCAAGGAGCCCGGGTAGCCGTGCGCGCGGTAGGCATCCACCACGGCCGCGAACGGCAGGGCGCCCGACGTCGGCGGGTCGTGGCTGATGACCAGCGAGCCATCGAGGTCGCGCACGTCGAGCTCGACGCCCCATCCGCGGCGGAAGGCGTCGCAGAACGCCGACAGCGAGTTGCGCTCGGTCGGAGACGCCCAAAGGCCCCGATGTGCGAGGGAAACCACACCCGACTAATCGGCTGCCCAGCAGGGATCTGAAGTCCCGACCCGTTACTGTCCGTAGGCTGATGCCGGAGGCACAGCATGTGGCGTGGGTGGTTCCCACGCACCGGGACCACTTCACGTTTGCCCAGCGGTTACTCGAGGGCGTCCGGGAGCACGCTTTGTGCGTCGACGTGCACTTCGTGCTGGGCGAGCGGGCCGAAGTGGACGAGTTCGCGGCGCTCGCGGGCGACCTCGGAGGCGGGTCGCTGATCTCCGCCAACGAGCACTTCGCGAACGGCCGGTTCGAGAGGTACCTGGCGGCGAGATCCGTCATCAACACGAAGAAGTTCCTCGGCCTCCATCTCCTGATGGACCGCTACGACCTGCTCTGCACGCTCGATTCCGAACTCGTCGTATTGGGGCCCGGGGACGTCCGGGCGTCATACGCGGTCCGAGCCGAGCGCAGGGCCTATCCGGCCCACGCCGTCGAGGTGCCGTTCATGCGCCAGGTGGTCCAGTCCCCTGCCCGACTGCTCGGGTTCGACGTAGAGGAGCGCATCCTCGACGAGGTGACCCAGGGGGGCCGGCTCTACGCCTGGTTCGAGGACGTGCCCACCTATGAGAGCCAGACCCTCCGGCGGATGTTCGAGTGGCTTGGCGCAGGCAGCGACGTCACGGTCCTCTGCGACCGGCTGAGCTGGTACGACTTCGATCACATCCTCTACCAGTACTACTGCTGCTGCTTTGACGGGTGGCGACTCGAAGACCTGGGCTGGCCTGCCCCGGAGGTCACGGGCGCGTGGTGGGAGCTGTTCTCCGCGGATCGCTCCGAGGATCGCGAGCGAGCGGCCGAGTTGGCCGCCGGCTGGTCGCCCTCCTGGGTCCGCGATCCACGACTCCTCAGCGTCGTTCCGTCGGCCTTCCTGGCCTTTCACCAGGATCGCCCGCTGGGCGAGGAGATCGAGCGGGTCAGCGACTTCGAGCCGTGACCGACGCCTCCGACAGCTCCCGCAGCTGGTCGAGCGTGGCCGGGGTGAACACCGGCAGGTGGCTGGGGCCGCGCTCCTGACGCGCGTAGATCGCCCGGATGGCCTTCAGCATCCGCCGCCGCTGGTCGGGGTCCTGCGCGCCGATCAGCGCTCGGAGGTCGAGGTCCTCCCGGTCGAGCAGGTCACAGCGTCCCACCAGGCTCAGCAGGTCGTGCTCGGCGGTGTCGATGGCCATGCGGCTCGCATCGATGGCCAGCGTGACGAGCTGCGAGCCATTCATCGCATCGGCGTAGGCGCGCAGGAGGGTCTCCTCGGCGAGGAGCTCCTCGACGTCGACCAGCACGACGAACGGTCGCGCGCCTTCCAGCGGGTCAGCCGCCGCCGCGCGGTCGCGGGCGCGGGCCGCTCGGTTTCGGCCGGCCTGGTCCCGAGCCACGGTGGCGAGCTCGTGGAGGCGCTCCAGCCGGTGCTCGCCGGTGCGAGCTTCCAGCTGCGTGGCCGCCGCACCGGGCAGTGCCAGTTCGGCCAGTAGGGCATCCAGCGCCTCGTTGGGTCCGGACTGGCAATAGCGCTCGTAGAGCTCGAGCCACATCGAATGCGTATAGAGAGCGTCGTCGTCGAGCGCTTCGCGGCCGGCGAAGGTCGGGATCTCGACGCCGAACTCGTCCGGATCGAGGATCGTCACGTTGTTGGCGATCGACGCCTCGGCCAGCAGTCCCGCGGTCGGGTTGAGGTTGGAGAAGTGCTCGAACGGCACCTCGATGTGCTGACGCAGGAAACCAACCCACAGCAGCTGTTCGGGGGTGTAGCGAAACGCGGCGTGGGGCCACAGGTCCGGTTGCGGTCGCCCGTGAGTCTCGAACCAGGTTGTGAGCGCCGGCTCGTCGTCCAGGGGCCGGCTCCACACGCGGCGCACGTCGTCGCTGCGGCCGAACTGCACGGTGTCGGCGACGCTGAACAGACCGAACGGGCGGCTGTTCGGATTCCAGCAGTAGTAGTTGATGACCACCAGGCGGCTGCGCAGGAGCCGCAGCGCCGCGGACCGATCGGGGTAGCGCTGGAAGGTCATCAAGAAGTCGGTGCCGCGAAGCAACGCGTCGGTGCGGAGCTTGAGGGTGTAGGGACGCGTGGCCGCCGCGAGCCCGGCCTGCGTCGAGACCAGCAGCCGGTTGGTGTTATTCGGCCAGTCCTCCTGGATCAGCCACGGCGCCCCGGGGTCGACGCTCTCCACGCGCCGGTCGACGGGCGCACCGAGCTCTCGCTGACCCTCCCAGGTTGAGAGGATGATCTCCGCCCCGGGCAGGTGCACCTGGGCGGCCTCGACCACCTGCTCGGCCAGCTCACCGCCGCCGACCGTGCCCTGAATGACCACCGAGATCTGGTCGCTGGCGATCCCGCCGATCTGGACGGGTGCGGTGGCCGGCTGGGTGGAGCGCAGGCGCGGTCGCTTCAGGCCGGTGATGACCTTACCCTCGATCCCGAGCTTGGCCGCGACGAATTGCGGATCGGTCAGGAGGGCATGGGCGCGGCGCTGGCCCTCGAGGATGTGGTCGCGCAGCGCGGCATCCTGCAGGTCGGCGGCCAGCTGCGTGCCGATGCGCCGAGCTGCCGCGCCGTCGAGGACCCTGCCGCCGTCTCGGATCAACTCGCCGAACCCGGTCAGGGGCAGGTACGTCTCGCGGGGAATGTAGACGTCATCCCAGATCAGATAACGCTCGTCCTCGGGCAGGATCGCCAGGGTGTCGAAACGCAGGACGTCGGCCGCGCACGCGTCGAGGTGGATGGGACCGAGGGCCACGCAGGCTTCGGAGGTGGCGGCGGCCCGCACCGTGGAGGGGTAGAGCTTGGTCTCCAGGCCGAGCTGGCCGAGCACTCCGGCCACCATTCCACGGATGGCCGCGGAAGGCCAGTCGCCCGGCGGGATGCCCACCTGCGCCTCTTTCAGGATCCCGGGTTGACGGGAGGGCGGTCCGTTGTACCAGCTTCTGTGCTGCGGCAGCGAGAACAGGGCCATCATCGGCACGATCTGCTCGCCATACCGGCCGGCGAGGTCGCAGGACAGATGGGCAGCCAGCGTCTCGCGCGAAGTCGGGATAGCGAACAGCTTGGGATCGCTGTAGAAGTCCGCCAGCGACGAATGGCCATAGAGCGACCAGGGCGCCAGGTTGTTGTGAGGCGAACCAAGGCCGGCGAGGAGCGCCTCGTACTTCATCAGCTGAAACTTGGCGACCCGATCCACCACCTCGAAGAATCCAGGCTCGAGCACCGGCGCCGCAAAGGTGGTCCTCGGCAGCGGCTCGATCCAGATCACGCTCGCGTTGCGCTCGCGGAGCCCTGCGAGCATCTCGACCGCGCGAGCGGGCGACTCGTTCTCGATCGCTTCGTGCACGAGCACCGCGCTGAATCCCGACACCTTCTCCCACTGTCCGGGCGCGAAGTAACCGACCCGGCCGATCGCCGACAGGCACCGGTGATACCACTCCCACGCGGTGGGCACCATGGCCATCTCGGCCGGCAGCAGGGGCCGGATCGGACGAGCCGAGTTTGGGGGGGTGATGACGGCGATTGACGGTCTCATGTCAGGGTCAGCATCCTTTCCGCAACCCGATCCCAGCTGAGGAAACGGGCCGACGCGATTTGCTCCTCGGAAAGCCGGCCGCGTCGCGACGTATCGCGTACGGCCTCGACGAACGCGGCTCGGTTGTCGGTGGTCTGCAGGAACGAGTCGAGCGCTGGGGCGTGAGCGGTGTGCAGGGTGACGGTGGGCAGTCCCGCCGCCGCGTAGTTGTACGCCTTGTGCGGCTCCATCGAATATGTGAAGGGCTCGTCGGTGTGTGGCACGATCCCGACATCGCAGTGGAGCAGGTAGGCGGCGGTCTCCTCGGGTCGGCGCTCACCGAGCAGGTGGACGTGCCGATTCGTCGCGGCGAGCTCGAGCAGTTGCGGCGTCGGACCCATGCCGATCAGCACGACCTCGATCCCGGTGGCGGCCAGCTCGCGGACCGCCTCAACTTCGAAGCGCATCGACAGCGCGCCAACGTAGATCGCACGCGGTCGGGGAATCGGCGCGAGGTCGGGCGGCTCAGGCAGCGAGTCGATCGCCGGGTCGTGCCAATGGTGGTCGACGCCGTGGCCCACGTAGGTGGCATCCGGAACGTCGCCGATCGACCCCTGCGAGAGCCCGACGACCATGTCGCTGGACGCGATCAGCCGCGCGCGGACGTGCTCGAGCACCGCCTTGCGCGGGGCCATCACGTCCCACTCAGCCAGCTTGTCGTAGGCGACGAGGACGGTCCGCGAGCAGACCGGAGCAAACTCGTAGTGCAGCCACCAGTTGGCCTCGGCCACGCCGAAGTTGAGCAGGATCGGGTCGTTCAGCTTGGCCAGCTGGACCACGCCGCTTGCCACCTCGTGCCGGCCGGTCGGCGGAGTGCCGCTGCCGCTGAACACGAACAGGCCGCGGTCATCGCGCGCGCCGAGCTGCGGCTCGCCGGAGGCGGGGAGGAACGGCTCCACGTAGGCGACGCGACCCGCCGCCGAGGAGCGCACCAGCGAATGCGCAATCGCCTCGCCGGCCCGGCCCAGCTTCCCGTAATCGTTCTGGAGCCAGCCGATGATGACATCCGGCACGCTCATGCGGCCTCACGAAGGGCGGGAGGCAGGTCCCGGTCGGCCGCCCATCGCTCCACCGCGACCAGCGCCTGGGCGACGACCTGATCCATGTTCAGGTACTGGTACCGGGCGAGTCGGCCGACGAACAGGACGTCAGGCCGCTCATCTGCGGCCAGTGACTCGTAGGCGTGAAAACGCGCGCGGTTCTCCGGGCGGGGGATCGGATAGTACGGGTCCCCCTCCTCGGTCGGGTACTCGTAGGTCAGCGTGCTGAAGTCGGACACCTGCCCGGTGAGGTGGCGGAACTCGGTGACCCGGGTGTAGGGGATGCGCTCGTTGGGATAGTTGATGACCGCGACCGGCTGGACCAGCCGGCCGCCCGGGGTGGCTCGGGTCTCGCGCTCGAAGTGCAGGCTCCGGTAGGGCAGCTTGCCCAGCCGGTAGCCGAAGAACTCGTCGATCGGCCCGGTCCACACGGTGTGGCGCGGCGCGACCTCGCTTCGGATGTCCTCGTACTCGGTGCCGAGGCGCAGCTCGATGTTGGGGTGCTCGAGCATCCGCTCGAACATCGCGGTGAAGCCGGCCGCGGGCATGTTCTGGAAGGAGTCGCCGAAGTAGCGGTCATCGTCGTTGAAGCGCACGGGGAGTCGACCGCACACCGAGGCGTGCAACTCGCTCGGATCGAGCGCCCATTGCTTGCGGGTGTAACCGCGGAACAACCGCTCGTACAGGTCGCGTCCCACCTTCGCCACGACGGCGTCCTCGGAGGTTTTCAGCTCGGCGCGCGGCTCGGCCAGCGATGCCAGGTAGGCCTCGGTCTCCGCCTCGCCGTACAGCTCGATGCGGTGCAGCCTGCGGATCGTGGTCCGGTTGATCGGCAGCGAGACGATCTGCCCGTCGACCTCGGCCCACACGCGGTGCTCGTAGGGATGCCACTCGGTGAAGCGCGACAAAAAGCGCGTCACCTTCTCGGCGTTGGTGTGGAAGATGTGCGGCCCGTAGGTGTGGATCAGCACGCCGTGCTCGTCGGGCGCGTCGTGGGCGTTGCCGGCGACGTGCGGGCGGCGATCGATGACCAGGACGCGCAGGCCGTAGTCCTCCGCGATGCGGCGTGCGCAGACCGCACCGGCGAAGCCGGCGCCGACGACCAGCACATCGAGGGACTCCATAGCCCGTAGATCGGCCAGCGCAGCGATTCCTTGACGCGGCTCAGCCGGCGAGGGCGTGGTCCTGGAGCACCGCATCCGGGTGCTTGGCGATGAAGCGCTCGCGGTCCGCCGCGACCTGCACGCGGACCCAGGCGCTCAGCTCCGGGTCCTCGCTGCCCACGCTCTGCGAGAGTCCGTGCCGGACGCGGGCGCTCTCCACGATGTGGGGCGGGCGGCCGGCCTGGCGCAGGCGGTGGAGCAGATCCGTGTCCTGGTACCAGAGCACCAGGGCCGGGTCGAAGAACTCGCCCGGGGCGTGCGAGAACTCGGCCACCGCGCCCGCGCCCATGGCAAAGCACCAGGCGGGGAAGTCGTAGCGCATGGCGCCGTCGACGGTCAGCGGGCAGGCCACCGCGACGCCGGCGTCGATCGCCGCGCGCAGCGGCGGCCACCAGCCTGGCAGCGGCTCGACGTCGTCGTTCATGACCACCACGTAGGGGGTCCGGGCGGCCCGCAGACCGGCGTTGACCGGCGCGGCGAAGCCCTGGGGCGGGGCGCCGTTGTCGACGATCACGATCTCGTGGGGGGCCTCGGTTCTCCCCTGCACGGCGGCGATGCAGGCCCGGACGCGCTCGGAGGCGGCATCGAGGGTGGGGATGACGATCGTCAGCTCGGGCTCCTCGCCGGCGGGGCGTCGCGCGCCGCCGGTCCGCGCGCCGGGCGCCGCGACGCGGCTCTGCGCCGCGGTAAGGGGGCGCAGGCCGCGTTGCGCGAGCGACAGCGACAGCGCGCCGGCCACGAGCGGCCCGGGGACGTCTGGGATCCCGGCCCCTTCCAGGTCGGCGGCGCGTACGGCGAATGAGTAGGCGGCGACCGGATTGTCGGTGGCGCCGTCGGTTGTGGCGCTGGCGGCAAATCCAACCGCGGCGTCGCTCAGGGCCTCGGCGAGGGGCACCAGCCAGCCCGGGGCCGGGACCGCGGCCTCGCGCAGGAACACGAGGATCTCGCCGCCGGCCCGCTCGGCGCCGCGCATGGCGGCGCGCGCGAAGCCCAGGCGGCGCTCGGTGCGGATCAGCTCGACGTCGCCCTCCAGGCGAACCAGCAACGGGGCCAGATCGGCCGACGCGTCGTCGATGACGATGATCTCGTGGGTGGGATCGTCGGACTGGGATGCGATGCCCTCGAAGCAGCGCAGGGCCTGCGCCGCACCGCCGGACAGCGGCACGATGATCGAGAGCTTGGGCGGCATCTACCCCCGGTGATCGGCAGGCGCGGGTGCGGTTTTAGGCGGCTCCTCGGTTTTGGGCAGGTGCTCGCGATACCAGGCGATCGTGCGCCGCAGCCCCTCCTCGAGGTCGACCTGCGGCTCCCAGCCGGTGCTTGCCCGCAGCTTCGCGTAGTCCACCCACTGGCGCTCGATCTCGCCCTCCGGCGTACCGGTGCCGCGCACTTCGGGCGAGACCCCCGTGCCGGTCAGCGCGCACACCAGCTCGACGAGCTCGAGCACCGACCGAGGCGCGCCCGAGCCGGCGTTGTACGCCTGGCCCGCGCCACGGCCGTCGTCGAGCAGCTCGCAGACGGCCAGGTACGCGGCGACGGCATCCTCGACGTAGAGGTAGTCGCGCCGCGGCCTGCCGTCGGAGCGGATCACCGGCGAGCGCTTCTGGAGAGCGGCCAGAATCGCCTCCGGGACCAGTCGCGAGAAATTGAAATCCCCGCCGCCGTACAGGTTCGCGCAACGGGTCACGGCCACCGGGAGGCCGAAGGCGTGCCAGTAGGAGCGGGCCAGAAGGTCGCTGGCCGCCTTGGAGACGTCGTAGGGATGGACCGGCTGAAGCGGGGAGCTCTCGCGGTAGGGAAGGTCTTCCTGGGCGCCGTAGGCCTTGTCCGAGGAGGCGACCACGGTGCGCGCCACGCCGGCCCGGCGGCAGGCCTCGAGCACGTTCCAGGTGCCACGGATGTTGGTCTCGAAGGTGGCTACCGGGGCGCGCCGGGCCACTCCGACGATCGCCTGGGCGGCCAGGTGGAAGACCGTGTCGACCTCATACTCGCCGAGCGCTCGTTCCAGCGCCGGCAGGTCGGCGACATCGCCGTGGACGACGTTGACCCGGCGCTCGGTCTCCTCCAGGACGAGGGCCGACGCGGTCACGGCGTCGCGCTTGAGCACGGTCACGCGGGCGCCCTCGCGCAGGAGCGCCTTGGCCAGCCAGCTGCCGAGCAGCCCGTAGGCCCCTGTGACGAAAACCGAGCGTCCGCGCAAGACCTGCAGGTTAAATCCACCGGGGGCGGGCCGCCGAAGCAGCCCGCCCCCGTTCCGGTTCCCTCGATGAATCGGACGTGGTTATGTGGCCCCGCGCGATGTGAGGTGGGACGGTCGCGAGGCGGTTTGTGCCCTCGGCGGCGACAGCGGACTGCCGCGTTCGAAGCTTTGTGAAAAATGAAGCTGGCGATTCGCCTGGCCGGGCGACGCACTAGGCGCCGCCCGGCGTTGACGAAGCTGGATCAGCCGGTGATGAGCTTCAGCACCAGCTGCGGCTGCGAGTTGGCCTGGGCGAGCATCGCCGTACCGGCCTGCTGCAGCACCTGCTGCTGGGTCATCGTGGTCATCTCGGTCGCCATGTTGACGTCCTGGATGCTGCTCAGCGAGGAGGACATGTTCTCCTGAGTCGCGGAGATGGCATTCGAGGTGTACTGGAGGCGGTTCTGGACCGCACCCAGCGTCGCCGCCATGGTCGAGATGTTGTTGATCGCGGACTGGATCAGGCTGACCGCGTTGGTCTGGCTGAGGTCGAACACCTGACCGCCGCCGGCGGCCTGAGCCCAGCTGAACCCGGAGCCGCTGACGCCGAGGCCATTGCCAGACGTGCCCTCGATGTTCTGGAACGAGACGGTCAGCGTGTCGCTGGAGCCCGGCCCAACCTGGAAGGTCACGGCGCCATTGCTGCCGGCGGTGCCGTCCAGCAGGTTGATCCCGTTGAACTGCACGGAACCCTTCTGGCGGTCGATCTCCTGGGTGAGCTGGTTGACCTCGCTCTGGATGTCGCTCTTGTCAGTCGACGAGAGATCGCCGTTCTGATACTGAACGCCCAGCTCGCTGATGCGCTGCAGCATGCTCTGAACGTTGTTCAGCGCGCTGTCGGCGGTCTGGACCATCGAGGTCGCGTCGCTGACGTTCTGGCTGGCCTGCTGCAGGCCGTTGACCTGGGCCGTCAGGCCCTGGCTGATCGCATAACCAGCGGCGTCGTCGGCCGCCGAGTTGATCCGAAGGCCCGAGGACAGACGCTCCATCGCCGTCGAAACGGCGCTGCTCGACTTGCTCAGGCCGATCTCGGTCTGCATCGCCGAGGTGTTGGTGAGGATCGAAAGGGACACGGTTTACACCTCCGTGGTGTGGTCGTTTTAGATTTGTCCCCCGGCGGCTCCTTGCCACCGGTCTCCCCGGTTATCGCCTCTGGGGTGGCGCACTTGAGGAGCGTCCAGATCGATCTGGACGCTTTTGTTTCGGGGGCGCCAGATCAGGCGGTGACGTTGACGTGAAGGCCCGAATCGTCGTCTGAGTCGTGCTCTTCGACGGGGAGCTCGGGCTGGGCGGGCCGCCGGCGCCGCCTGGCGTCGTCGCGGCCGCCTCGCTGCGCGTCGCGATCGACATGCCTGGCCATCGGGGCCGGCGCGACCTGGGGAATACGGGGCGGTACGGGAGCGATCGGGTGGAGCGGATCCATGGGTCGGCCTCAGCTAGTTTCGGAGCACCAGGTCAGGAGCCGGCGGGAGCCGCGGTCGCGGCCGGATCGGGCTGCGGCCTGGTCTTGGCCGAGTCGGCGCGGGCGGGGATCAGATCGGGGTTGGGGCCCGCCTTGCGCTCGGCCGCCGCCCGGAGCTCGGCCAGCACCAGGTGGCGCCAGACGGTGACCGCGCAGAACCAGGCCAGCATGTAGCCGGCAATCCCGGCCACGATCGCGCGAGCGCCGAGATCGAACATCGGCACCCCCGCCTTATAGGAGAGGTAGCCGGCGATCGCGAAGCCGGCCAGGCCACCCCAGCCCTTGGCGCGGCGCACCTGATAGCTGGCGCGCGGGTGGGCGGCGATGCTCGGGCCCAGGGACGCGTCGGCGCCCCCCTTGCCCTTCTTGCCCTTCTTGCCCTGCTTGTCCTGCTTGTCCTGCTTGTTCTCGGTGTCGGCCTTCTTGCTCATCCGGTCCTCCTGTGACGGATCACACGCCCAACCTTGGCCAGCGCCTCGCGCTGGCGCTCGAACACGAAGTGGATGAGCCGCTGGCGGTCAGACTGGGAGATCTGCTCGAACACGAGCGCCCGGCGTCCCTCTGCGTCGGCTCGGACGACCCGCGCGCGGCCCTCGATCTCCACCGCGCCGGCGCCCAGAGCGAGGCTGAAGCGCACCACCGACTCGAGCTCCAAGCCGTTGGCCCCGCTCAGCAGCATGCCCCCGCCGCTCAGGTCGATCGCCTTGCCGGCGATCCGGGCGCTGCCCGGGTCCTCGCCGAGCACGACGTCCTGCAGCGAGGGCACCCGCACGAACTCGCGGCGCTGGGTGACCTCGGGCGCGGCTGAGACCTCGAAGCGCACCAGATCGCGCTGCTGGAGCACGGCCTGGCCCTCGAAGCGGACCACCCCACGCGCCGAGACGTACTCGAGCACGAGCGGCTCGAGCGCCTCCTGGCTGAGCTCCTCGCCGTCGTCGAGCATCAGCACCAGCATCAGCATGTCGCCGCCGCGCTCGAACACGCGCACGGGGATGTGGCTGCCCACCGGGGTGGTCAGCTTGCCCTCGGTGCCGCCGACGTTCAGGCGGACGACCTTGCCGGTGGGCTCGGGCTGGTCGGTCATGGCCTCAGGGGAGCAGGCGGGCGGCCAGCGAAGCCGGATCGGCAGCCGACAGTGCGCCGTCGAGCTCGAGGCCATCGTGGATATACGCGACCGGCATCCCGCTGATGTGCGAGAGCTCGGCGGCGATCCCCAGCTGATCGGCCTCGTCGGCGTGAGTCACCGCGATACCGTCCGCGCCGAGGGCGGCGAAGCCGTCGAGCAGCTTGCGAGCGGCGTGGACGCTGAAGGTGGCCGGGACCACGACGTAGACGGCATCGAGGCCCAGCGAGCGCAGCTCGGTGGCCAGCCGCTCGACGCCGGCCGGATCGCGCGGGGTGGCACCGGCGGTGTCGACGACGACTAGGCCGCCGTCGCGACCGTGCTGGACAGCCGGCGCCGCCTCGCCGCCGCCCGAGGCGCCCATCACCCAAACGTTCTGGCCCTTGAGCAGTTCCTTGAGGTCGCCGCCCCAGTCGTCTGAGCCCAGCGAGACCACGCTCGCGGCGAGCGTCGAGCCCTTGGCGTAGGCCGAGGCAAGCGCTGCGGCGCAGCGGGTCTTGCCGGCACCGCCGGCTCCCACGAAGGCGACCGCGGCGCCGGTGGCCGGCAGCGGGGCGGGCGCCGGGATGGTGGCGGCCAGGGTGGCCCGCACGGCATCGCGCAGGGTGCCCTTGAAGAGCGGCGAGCGATGGGCGGCGGCGGCCACGATCAGCTGCTGGGCCCAGGCCTCGCTGATGCCCTGGGCGGTCAGCTCGGTGGTGACCGACGCGGCCTCGGCAGAGTCGAGGTCGCCGGCCTGCTTGGCGACCCAGGGGGACGCTGCCGGCGGCACCGGGGCGGGCTCGGGCGCCGGAGCGACGGGCTCAGGGGCAACCGGCGGGGGGGCGATCGGCTCCGGCGCGACGGCGACGGGCTCGGGCACCACGGAGGCGACCGGCTCGGGCGCCACCGGCTCGACGGGCTCGCTGATGACCGGCTCGGCGGCCGGCGGGGCCTCGTTACCGAGCACGCGGCCGGAGGTCACGAGCTTGACGAGCTCGTCGATGTCGACGTGGGCGGCGGCCTGCTCGAGTCGGCTCACGAACGACTCGGCGGTCAGATCACCGGGCACGGCCGGGGCGGGTGCCTCGGGAGTGGGGGCAGGCGCGGCCGAAGCGGCGGGCTCGGGAGTGAGGGGAGCGGCCGGAGCGGCAGGCGCCAGGGCCGGCTGCACCGGGGCGGCGGCAAATGCGTCGGCCTCCTGGGCCCAACGGGCCGCCGGCTCGACGGCCGGCGCGGGGGGCTCGGCGATCGGCGCCACGAGCTCCTCGACCGGCGTGGCGGGCTGAGCGGCGATCGGCGCCACGGGCTCGGCCGCGAACGGCGCGGGCTGCTCGGGGGCGGGCAGGCCGGGAATCGACCCAGGCGAGGAGGAGATGAAGTCGTCCAGGCCCTCATCCCAGCCGTTCACCGGCTCATCGTCGTCGTAGATGTCGATCGAAGGCATGTGCGGAGCGGCCTGGGCATCGATCTCCACGCACTTCTGGGCGAAGAAGCCGCCCACGCCACCCATCAGGCCCTCGCGCTGACGGAGGATGATCGCGTCGGGGCCAAGCTCGGCCCGGATCTGCGGGATCAGATCCTCGAGCTTGCGGCCGCGGTAGGTTCGCACGCCGTTCAGCTCGCGGTCGTGGCCGTTCGTGTTGGGCTGAGTCAGGGTGCTCATGCGGTTACGACTCCTATGGTTTCGACGCTGATGCCTGGGGCGACTTCGTTGTAGGAACAGACGGGAAGATGGGGCA
>JAFAYP010000269.1 GCA_019240305.1 Solirubrobacterales bacterium | reverse complement strand
CCACCCGCCGGATCTGGTCCATGGTGGCCTTCAGATCGGCGGTCTCGGTCTTGGTCATCGTCTGGACGGCCACCGGCGCCCCGCCGCCGATCGGCACACCGCCCACGAAGATCTGGTGCTCTGAGGCCATGATGGCCAGTGTAGAGGGGGTGGCTTCGGCTGATCGCACCGGTTGCTCCGGGGGCGTGATCCAGCACGGCGCAACTTCTCGGCGCGCGCGTGGTTGCAACCCCCGTGCCCATGATCACCCGCAAACTCCCCCTCGCCATGGGCCTGCTGGCCCTCGCCGCCGTTCTCGGCGTCGCCGCGCTGCGCGCCGTCCCCGCCACCGCCTCGGTCACCCAGGAATCGATCTTCCAGGACGACAATCAGCTCAAGCTCAACCCGACCGGGACCATGCAGACGCTGCGTGATCTCGGCGTCCAGCGGGTGCGGGTCAACCTGACGTGGAGCACGGTGGCCCCGGCGGCCACATCGACCCGCCGGCCGAAGGGCTTCGACGCCACCAACCCGGCGGCGTACGCGGCGTCGGCCTGGGCGCCGTACGACGCGATCGTCCGGGCCGGCGTGGCCTACGGCGTGGCGATCGACTTCACGATCGACGGTCCGGCTCCCCTATGGGCGACCGGCGCTGGGGTACCGCGTGGCACGAGCGGCGACTTCCGCGGCGCCTGGGAGCCCTCGGCCAAGGAGTTCGGCTACTTCGTGCGGGCGGTGGGCACCCGCTACAGCGGGTCCTACGAGCCCCGCGGCTCCCGCACCGCGCTTGCGCGAGTGAACTTCTGGTCGATCTGGAACGAGCCTAACTACGGCTACGACATCGCCCCCCAGGGGATCGGGCCCGGCCAGTCGATTCCGAACAGCCCGCATGTCTACCGCAACCTGCTCGACGCGGCCTGGAGCTCGCTCCAGGCCACCGGGCACAGCACCCGGACCGACCGGATCCTGTTCGGCGAAGTGACCCCGCACGGGGTGAGTTCGTGGGGCGTCTTCTCCAACATGAAGCCGCTCATCTTCCTGCGCTCCCTGTACTGCGTGGACTCGGGCGACCACGAGCTGAGTGGCTCGGCAGCCGCGGCCCAGGGATGTCCCACCACCGCGTCGGGGTCGCGCAGCTTCCGCAAGGACAACCCGGCGCTGTTCAGCGCCAGCGGGTTCGCCGACCATCCCTACGAGGAGGCCTCGCCGCCGAATGAGCCGACCCACCTGTGCGGGAACAAGCTGTGCGTCGGAGCTCCGACCGATCCCAACTTCGCCGACCTGCCCGAGATCCCCCACCTGGAGGCCACGCTCGACCGCTTGAACTCGGTGTACGGCTCGCACACCAAGTTCCCGGTCTGGAGCACTGAGTACGGCTTCCGGACCAAGCCGCCGGATCCGAACGAGGGCGTCAGCCAGGCAGACGCCGCGGAGTACATGAACTGGGCCGAGTATCTGAGCTACCGCCAGTCGCGGCTCTACAGCTATTCCCAGTACGGGCTGACGGACCCGCCGCCGCCGGCCTCCTTCGACACCGGCCTGGAGAATCCGGGCGGCAGCCACAAACCCGGGTTCGACGCCTACCGCATGCCGCTGTTCCTGCCGATCACGAATCCGCGCGCCGGTCAGAAGGTGGAGATCTGGGGCGCGGTGCGGCCGGCCGGCTACGCCAAGGCAGACACCGGGCAGACTCAGACCGCGCTGATCCAGTTCCAGAGTGGCTCGAAGGGCGCCTGGCAGACGATCGACACCGTGCCGGTCACCAACCCGCGGGGCTACATCGACCTGCACCTCGCGATTGCGGGCAGCGGCGCGGTCAGATTGGCGTGGTCCTACCCGGCCGGCGACCAGTTGCTGGGCAGCGGGACGCTCTACAGCCGCACGGTGAGCGTGACGGTCAACTAGCCGGCGGGCCGCCCGGGCCCTGACGCTCGCCCGGCTCGGGCGGCGGCGGCCCCGGATCGCCTGGCCCGGGCGGGGGCCCACCGGGCCCCGCGGGGCCGCCGGGACCACCTGGTGTGCTGCGGCGGCGGATGGCCAGCGCGCCAAAGGTGATCGCCGCCAGCGCGAGCAGCACGATCACCACCAGCAACCAGGTGGGTAAAAACGAGCTCCCCGAGCTGGTCGTCGTGGTGCCGGATGTTCCGGGCTTGGTGTTCCCGAGCTGCTTGAACAGCTGGCGTTCGATCACGTCGAAGCAGTCGGTGTACTCCCGGACGTCGGCCGGCATCTGGGCCAGCGCAGCGCGGAGCACGCTCGTCGAGTACTGCCGGGTGAGCTGGCTGTGGTCGTTGCAGTCGGTGATGGCCTGCGCGGGCGTGCCGCCGGAGGCAGCGGTGGCGAGCGCCGGGACGCCCAGCGACAGGGCGCAGACCAGCGCGAGGAGCGTGATCACCCGTCGCGTCATCGCGCGAAGCTTATGGGGAAACGCCGTCATACAGCCGCATCAGGCGCTCGTAGTACCCCTCCTCGCCAAATCGATCGCGGCTCCGGGCCAGCGCACGGGCGCCGCGCTGCGCCCGCAACCGGGCGTTTTCCCACAGCTCGGACAGGGCGGCGCTCCACGCGGCGGCGTCGTCCGGGGGCAGCGTGGAGCCCTCGCCCACCAGCTCGGGCAGCCCGCCTCTATCCGAGGCGAGCACGGGCACGCCGGCGGCCATCGCCTCGAGCACCGAGTAGGGACACGGCTCCTCCCAGCGCGACGGGGCCAGCACGAGCGCGGCACGCCGGCGGAGCGCGGCCAGCTCGCCGGCGCCGAGGCGGCCGGTGAAGCGCACGTCGGCGCCCACGGCGAGGCTCCTCAGGCGCTGCGCATCCGGTCCGGCGCCGGCCACCACAAGCGGCACGCCCGCCGACCGGGCGGCAGAAATCGCAAGGTCGAACCCCTTCTCCTCGGTGAGGCGACCGGCGGCGAGCGCGAACTCCCCATGCGCCGCGGCCGACTCGGCCGCGAACTCGTCGTTGGGCATGAAGTTGGGCAACGTCGCGGTTAACGAAGGCGGAAGGCCCAAGTCGCGAAGATGCCCGGCCAGCGCGTCGCTGACCGCGACGAACTGGTCGACATGCTCGAGCAGCCGCGGCTGCTGGCGTCGCAGGGCCGCTGCGTACACGGCGGCCTCGGGCAGCGAGCCGCGACAGCGCAGGCGCAAACCCGGCCGCGTGTGGCCGCGGCGGCAGCGAAAGCACGTCGCGCCGTCCCGGTAGGCGACCGCGATCGCGCAGAACAGGCGGTAGTTGTGCAGGTGCAGCAGCGTGCGGGCGCCACCGGCCCGTGCGGCGGCCATCGCCCGCCAGCCGAACAGCGGATGCAGGTTGTGGGCGTGGACGACCCGCGCGCGATGGCGGCGGACGAGCTCGCCGACCTCGCCCGGGTCGAGCCCTCCGGCAAGCAGGCCGGCCGCTGCGCGACCCCGGCCAAGCTCCTGGCTCGAGCGCTCGATCACCTCGACCTCGTGCCCGCGACGGGCCAGCAGCGCGGCGAGATCGCCCACCGCGCGCTCCTCCCCACCGGCCGCGCGGTAGCGGTTGTGAAGGATCAGGATCAACGCCGGGCCGCCGGTCTCGGGGCGTTAGCCGGACGTGCTCGCGTGCTGCACGAGCACGGCGGCCCCGCCAGGGGTGCCTGGCCCGAGCAGCTCCACGCCGCGAGTCCCGATCTCACTCCGGGTCAGGGCCCGGGGCGTCCGCAGCGAGAAGCGCGCCACGAGGTAGTTGTTGCCCACGCGCCGGGTGCCGATCAGCCTCACCCCGCCGGGCAGTGGGCTGGCCAGGGTCTGCCATGGATAGCCGATCACGTCGATCTCGCCGATGCCCACCGCCCCGGTCGGCTGGGTCCATGGGATCCCGGACATGTAGACGCTCAGGGGGTCGGTGCCGAGGCCGTCGTACATCACGATCCCGCGCTCAGCCGGCGCCGATCCGAGCGCGTCGGCGACCCCGCGCCAATTCGGGCGCTGATACTGGGAGTCGGTGCTGATCCGGACCAGCCCGTAGACGAAGACGGCGAGCAGGATCGTGGCCAGCACCGCACCCGGGACCCGCAGGCGCCGAGTGGTGCACGCGCCGGCCACCACGATCGAGAGCGGAAGCCAGGCCGGGATCAGGGCGCGCTCTATGTAGTAGTCGGTGCCGAGCACGGCAAGGCCGAGCGGCAACAGCAGGACCGAGCCCGCGAGCACGGCGAGGACGCCCACGCCGCGCAGCTCGTCCGACTCGGCTCCCACGAGCAGCAGCACGAGGAGAATCGCGGCCAGGAGCGCCGCGCCGATCAGCCCGTAGCTCAGCAGCGAGGTCTCGAACGACGGTCCGAGCGTAAAGGCGACCGGCACCTCCTGCAGCCGCGTGCTCAGATGCGTCCCGGTGATGAAGCCGAGCAGCGAGGTCGTGGCGTGGCCGACCAGCAGCGGGATCAGCGCCAGCTCGACGGCGCCGATGACGGCCACCGCGGCCACGGCGGCCCGGTTGCGCGCGACGTAGAGCAGCAACAGGGCCTCGGGAGCGATCAGGAAGGCGGCGAAGTAGTGCGTGAGCAGGGCGAGGACCGAGAACAGTCCCCAGCCGGCGATGTTCCGTCCGGACGGGGCGCGCCACGCGCGCGCGAAGAACAGCAGCGACGCGGCGCAGAACGCGGCTACCAGCATGTACTCGCGGGCCTCCTGGGAGTACCACACCATGAACGGGTTGACGGCCACGAAGGCGGCCGCGAGCAGTCCCGCGCGGCGGGAGATGAACTCCCGCCCGCACAGGTAGGCCAGTGGGATGAGTGCCGTGCCGGCCAGCGCCGAGAGCGAGCGCAGCGCGACCTCGGTGGCGCCGAATATGTGCACCCAGACCCAGCCGAGCACGAAGTAGAGCGGCGGCGCCGTCTCCACCGACACCATGAAGCTGAGCATCGATCCCAGCGACAGCTGCAGCTCGTGAGCGGCTTGAGCCTCGTCGAACCAGTAGCTCTGGGCTCCCAACGTGGCGAAGCGAAGCGCTGCGCCGAGCAATACCAGGCCGCTCAGCAACCAGGTTTCGGTCGAGACGCTTGCTACCCTCACCGCCCTGGAGGTCCGGGCCGCCACAGCGGCGTCCGAGCGGGCCGGGACAAGCATCCGCGCGCATTGTAGAGCGGGGGCTGAACGCTGATCCGTCGCCGCCAATCCAGGTCTCCGGAGCCGATCAGACCGTTAACCTTCCGATGCCGCCCTCCCTTACCCCGCGCCACAGGGCGCTTGGCGTCGGAATCCTGGCCGCGCTGGTAGCCGCTGCCGTGGTCGCGCTGACCGTGGGTGGGTGTGCCGACAAGAGCACGGTGGTGCCAGCTCAGGCCTCGACGCGGACACACCCGCTCGAGACGATCTTCGAGGCCCAGTCGGAGCTGTCCGCCAACCCCGGGCCGACGCTCGCTCTACTCAAGCGCCTCGGGGTGGACCAGGTCAAGGTCTTCATGCCATGGGCCGGCATGGCCCCGGATCCGGAATCACACGCGCCGCCCCACTTCAACGCCGCCTCACCCGCCGCCTATTCAGCGGCGGTGTGGGCCGGATTCGACGCGATCGTGCGAGGAGCCGCGTCCCGCGGGCTGGGCATCGATCTAGCGCTCGAGGGACCGGCCCCGCTGTGGGCCACCACACCCGGGGTGCCATCCGGAACGGCCACCAGCTTCCTCGGCACGTGGGAACCCGTGGCCATGCAGTACGGGCTGTTCGTGCACGCGGTGGCCGAACGCTACAGCGGGCACTACCAGCCGCCGGGCGCGCCGTCCAAGTTGCCAAAGATCGATTACTGGTCGATCTGGAACGAGCCCAACTACGGTCAGCAGCTCGCGCCGCAGGCGATTGACAACTCGACGGTGGAGGTCTCGCCGGCGCTTTACCGGCGCCTGCTCGACTCCGCCTGGAGCGCGCTCGCGCAGACCGGGCACGGGCACGACACGATTCTCATCGGTGAGCTCGCGCCCCGTGGTCAGACGGTTGGCGACCAACCCGGCAACTTCTCCGGGATGGTGCCGCT
>JAFAYP010000598.1 GCA_019240305.1 Solirubrobacterales bacterium | reverse complement strand
TGGCTGCACCGCTTCATCTCGCTGCGCAAGGAGCACCCGGTGTTCGGGTTCGGCAGCTACGAGCCAATCGAGCCGTCCAACCCACGCATCTTCGCCCACATCCGCAGCTTCGAGGACGACGTCGTGCTGTGCGTGCACAACGTGGCTCGCACCGCCCAGGCCGTCGAGCTCGATCTGTCGGCCTACGAGGGGCGCTATCCGGTCGAGCTGTTCGGCCGTTCGCGCTTCCCGCGGATCGGCGAGCTGCCCTACCTGCTGACGCTCGGCCCGCGCGGCTTCTTCTGGTTCCAGCTCGTCGAGCCCGAACAGGAGCAGACGAGCGATGAGTGAGCCGCTGCAGGGCATCACCGCGGAGGAGATCCGCCGCTGCGTCGACGAGGAAGAGCTGCGCGACTGGGTGCAGCAGCAGCGCTGGTACGCCTCCAAGGCCCGCACGGTGGCGGGGATCGAGATCGTCGAGAGCATCACGCTGCGCGAGGACCCGATGCTCGTGCTGACCCTGGTCGAGACCCGGTTCGGCACCGGCATCCACGAGCTCTACCAGCTGCCCTTGGCCATCCGGCCCCCGAGCGAGATCCCGCGCGGGGACTCGATCGCCCACACCGACGATTGGGCCGTGTACGACGCGCTGGCCGAGCCCGAGCAGGCGGTGGAGCTGCTGCGCCGGATTGTCGGAACCGATGAGATCGAGACCGACGAGGGGCGATTCAGCTTCTACCCCTTCGAAGGCGTCGAGACGGCCGCCCAGGCCAGCCACGTGCGGCTGATGGGCGTCGAGCAGTCGAACTCCTCGATCGTGTTCGACGACGAGATCGTGCTCAAGGTGTTCCGCAAGCTCGAACCGGGCGTCAATCCCGAGCTCGAGATGCTGCGCTTTCTCACCTACCGCCAGTTCCCCAACATCGCGCCGCTACACGGCTGGTACGAGTACGAGGGGCAGGCGTTCGCCGCCACCCTCGGCGTGGCCCAGGCCTTCCTGCCTGAGGCGATCGGCGGTTGGGAGCTCGCCCTGGACGAGATCGCCACCGCTCCCGACACGTTCCTCGATCGTCTGGGCAGCCTCGGCACGGTGACCGCCCAGCTCCACACCTCGCTGGCCTCCGATGCGAGTGACCCGGCCTTCTCGCCTGAGGAGCCCAGCCAGGAGGCGCTGTCGCTGCTGACCGCGACCGTCGATGAGGACATCGAGCGGCTGTTCCTGCGCCTGCCCGACGACGACCCGAACCTCGCGCCGATCGTCGGCCGGGGCCAGGACGTTCGCGAGCGGCTGGCCGCCCGCGCGCAGATCGGCGTGACCGGGCGAGTGATCCGCACCCACGGCGACTACCACCTCGGGCAGACCCTGCACACCCCGAAGGGCTGGGTGATCCTCGACTTCGAAGGCGAGCCGGCGCGCCCGCTTCCCGAGCGCCGCCAGAAGCGCTCGCCGCTGCGCGACGTGGCCGGCATGCTGCGCTCATTCGCCTACGCCGCGTCGGCGATCGAGATCCAGCGCGGTCAGAGTGCGCCACCGGACTTCGAGGAGCGCGCGCGAGAGCAGTTCCTCGGCTGCTACTTCGCCGCCGTGGACCCCACCCTGATGCCCGGCGGCGAGGCGGCGATTCGCAACCTGCTCTCGATCTACGAGCTCGAGAAGGCCATCTACGAGCTGCGCTACGAGCTGAACAACCGGCCAGACTGGACGCCGATTCCGGTCGCCGGCATCGTCCGGCTGCTTGAGAGCGCGTGAACGAGGGAAAGGTCCAGGGAGTCATGACCGTCGCCACCTCAGAGCTCGAGGCGCTGGTCCGCCGCGAGCACTCCAATCCGCACGCCGTGCTCGGCGCCCACCCCCAGAACGGAGGCGTGGTCGTGCGCGTCCTGCGCCCGGCCGCCTGCGCCGTAACCGCCATCGCCAACGGCACGCCCGGCGTGGAGCTACAGCAGATCCATCCCGGAGGCGTGTTCGAGGGCAAGCTCGAGCGCGTCGAGCTTCCCGTGCACTATCAGCTCGAGGTGGACTACGGGGAGGCGGGCAAGTTCACGATCGAGGATCCCTACGCGTTCCTGCCCACGATCGGCGAGCTCGATCAGCACCTGATCGTCGAAGGTCGCCACGAGGAGCTCTACAACCGCCTCGGCGCGCACGTGCGCGAGATGCAGATCGGCTCGGACGCTCCGGTGACCGGCACCGCGTTCGCCGTGTGGGCGCCCTCCGCCCGGGCGGTCAGCGTGGTCGGCGACTTCAACTCCTGGGACGGGCGCCTGCACGCGATGCGCTCGCTCGGCTCGACCGGCGTCTGGGAGCTGTTCCTTCCCGGCGTGGGGCCGGGCACGAACTACAAGTACGAAATCCTCACCCAGGATCACCAGATCCTGCTCAAGGCCGACCCCTACGCGCTGGCCACCGAGGTTCCGCCGAAAACCGCGTCGGTGGTGTTCGAGTCTCGTCACACCTGGAGTGACCAGGACACCGAGTGGCTGCGCACCCGCCAGGAGCAGCAGCCGCTCGAGCGGCCGGTCTCGATCTACGAGGTCCACCTCGGGTCGTGGCGACTGAACACGCTCGAGGGAAGCCGCTCGCTCAACTACCTCGAGTTGGCCGACGAGCTGAGCGCATACGTCAAGGACCTCGGCTTCACCCACGTCGAGCTGCTCCCGGTAATGGCTCATCCGTTCGCCGGGTCGTGGGGCTACCAGGTCACCGGCTACTTCGCGCCCACCCCGTTCTACGGCTCGCCGGACGACTTTCGCCAGTTCGTCGACCGCATGCACTCAAACGGCGTCGGCGTGATCCTCGACTGGGTGCCCGCCCACTTCCCGCGCGACGAGTTCGGGCTGGCGCGGTTCGACGGCACCGCGCTGTACGAGCACGCCGATCCGCGTCGCGGCGAGCATCCCGACTGGGGCACGCTGGTGTTCAACTACGGGCGCCACGAGGTCCGCAACTTCCTGATCTCCAACGCGCTGTTCTGGCTGCGCGAGTACCACGTCGATGGCATCCGCGTCGATGCCGTGGCGTCGATGCTCTACCTGGACTACTCCCGGCAGGAAGGCGAGTGGGTGCCCAACCAGTTCGGCGGCCGCGAGGATCTCGACGCGGTGTCGTTCCTCAAGGAGTTCAACGAGGTGGTCTACGGGCGCGAGCCGGGAGCACTCACTGCGGCGGAGGAGTCAACCGCCTGGCCGGGGGTATCAAGGCCTACATATCTCGGCGGCCTCGGCTTCGGCTTCAAGTGGAACATGGGCTGGATGCACGACACGCTGGGCTACTTCGAGCAGGACCCGATCTACCGCCGCTACCACCACCACGAGCTCACGTTCAGCCTGATGTACGCCTTCAGCGAGAACTTCATCCTGCCCTTGTCGCATGACGAGGTCGTCCACGGCAAGGGCTCGCTGTACGGCAAGATGCCGGGCGACCGCTGGCAGAAGCTGGCCAACCTGCGCACGCTGTATGCCTACATGTGGGCGCACCCGGGCAAGAAGCTACTGTTCATGGGGTGCGAGCTGGCCCAGGAGAGTGAGTGGAGCCACTCGCGCTCGCTCGACTGGCACCTGCTCGAGCGGGCC
>JAFAYP010000464.1 GCA_019240305.1 Solirubrobacterales bacterium | reverse complement strand
CCGTGAGCAGGAGGTGGAAGTACTCGGTGAAGCTGAGCTTGCCCATCAGCTCGCCACAGAGATCCCGACCCCGGACCTCGACCCGGTCGGGGTAGGCGTGGCTGATATGGCTGACCGGCGCGCCGACCTTGTCTACGGACACCCGTGTCTCCTCCTCGTCAGCCTGTGGTCCGGGCGAGCATACCGTCCTTGACACCCCCCAACCCCGGTGCAAGACTGAGTTTGAGCTTGCAACTTCTTGTCCCGTCGCGTGGCTCTTGACGGAACAATGAGGTGTACGCGGTGATTGAGGGTCGCCGCGCGACAGAGGGAGGGGTAACGTGCGTTACATCACGGCGGTTGATCGTGCTCTGAGGGCTGCTGGCTCGCGAACGCGGTCTCTGGGTCTGCTTGTCGTTGTGGTGATCGGTGCCGGCGCCGCGCTGGGCGCGTCGGCGTCCGCGAGCGGTCAGAGAACGCGCAGCGGACTCGTGCTGGGAGGAGGCAGGTCGGGGTCGCTCGTGCTGCACGAATCCTCGGCGATCACGCTGGCGATGTCGCCTGACGGCAGGCGCCTGGCCATGAACATGCTGGGCAACATCTGGACGCTGCCGAAGTCGGGCGGCACGGCCACGCGCATCAGCAGCCTTCTGCAGGACACCGCCTACCCGGACTGGTCCCCTGACGGCAAGACGATCGCTTTTCAGTCATATAAGAGCGGAACGTTTCACATCTGGGCCATGAACCCGGATGGAACCAACGTCAGAGAGTTGACGTTCGGGTATTACGACGACCGCGAGCCGCAGTTTTCACCTGACGCAAGCAAGATCGTGTTCTCCTCGGACCGCCCACCGGACGGCTCACCAGCGGGAACCGCAACTGGTTCCTACAACCTGTGGACGCTCACCCTGGCCACCGGCAAGCTGACCGAGATCACTCATGCCACCGGCGGTATCAATTACTACTACCCGACCTGGACGCCGGACGGCAAGCAGCTCACCTACGTCGACACCAGCCACGCGATCGAGACCATCGCCGCCGACGGGACGGGCCCGGCGACAACGCTGTACTTCGATCCGAGCAACACCTTCTACTCGCCCACGTGGTCACCGGACGGCAAGAACCTCGCCTACACCGAGCTCGACAACAAGGGCACGCTCACCCAGCTGTTCGTCAACGCACACGCCGTGTCGGGCAACGAGGACGTGTTCGCCTTCCCGGCCCGGTGGGCGTCCAACGACTCGGTCATCTACGCCGCCGACGGACACGTCCTGCAGCGAAATCTGGACACGGGCTCGGTCGCCACGATCCCGTTCGCAGCCAAGGTCGAATTCAACCGGGCCTCCTACCCGATGCGGGCCTACAACTTCAACTCGGTCGACACGCAGCCGGCCACCGGCATCCTCACCCCCGAGCTCTCGCCCGACGGCCACCACATCGCCTTCGTGGCGCTCAACCAGCTGTGGGAGATGGAGATCGGCCACAAGCCCGTCGCGCTCACCGACAGCCCCTATGCCAAGGCCACGCCGGCGTGGTCGCCCGACGGCAAGTCGCTGGCCTACGCGTCGGACTCCGATGGCTCGATGGCCATCTACATCCGCAACATGCAGACCGGCTCGACGAGGAAGCTGACCGGATTCTTCACCGGCGCGCAGGTCAAGCTCGCGTGGTCACCGGATGGTCAGAAGATCGCCTTCGAGTCCGCTCTGGACAGCGAGGGCGGGAGCCAGTCGCTCTACGTGGTCGACGTCGCCACGGGGAACTTCAAGCAGATCTTCAGCCCCAGCCAGGACGCCAAGGGGGCCCAGTACGAGATCGCGTTCGAGCCCGGTGCGCAGACGTGGGGCCCCGACAGCAACACGATCGCCCTGGCGGTCCAGCAGAGCTACTCGACCCGGTTCCGCGAGGGGGAGAGTCGGATCCTCACGGTCGACGCGACGACGGGCGCGACGCACATGTATGACCCGTACGGCTTCGAGACCATCACCAACCGCGTGGAGGGCGACGGGCCGGTGTGGTCGCCCGACGGCAACGACATGGCCTACGTACTGGACGACGTGCTCTGGGTCCTGCCGGTCAACAGGAGCACCGGTGCGCCGGCCGGCCCGGCCAGGCAGCTGACCAGCGAGGTGGCCGACCAGCTCAGCTGGTCTGGCGACTCGCACCACATCCTCTATGACTCGGCGGGGACGCTGCGGATGGTGTCGCTGGACGGTGGGGAGCCGACGACGATTCCGGTGGACCTCACGTGGCGACCGCAGCCCGCTCCGACCGGCGAGAAGGTGATCCATGCCGGCACGGTGTGGACCGGCGCCAACGGCGCCCAGGAGCAGCACAACATCGACATCGTGGTGGAGGGCAATCACATCACGAGCGTCGGCCCGGCCAAGCCCCGCTCCTACTACGGGTCAGACGTCCAGTACGTCGACGCGTCCTCGGACACGGTCATCCCGGGCCTGTGGGACGCCCACTCCCACGAGAACATGGACCAGCCGTTCGCGGGCAACCGGCGCGACCGCCTCGAGCTGGCGATGGGCGTGACGAGCGAGATCTCGATGGGCGACGAGGCCTACCACTCGCTCGAACAGGTCGAGTCCCAGCAGTCGGGCGCGACCCTTGGGCCCCGGTACTTCTGGGGTGGTGAGCCGGTGGATGGCACGCGCATCTTCTACAGCTGGATGCGCGCCGACCCGAACATGACCACGCTGAAGCGGACGCTGTCGCGCCTGAAGGCGCTCAAGCCCGACATGCTCAAGACCTACGTCCGGCTGCCCAACAGCTACGAGCAGATCGCGATCAATGCGGGGCACCAGATGGGGGTCCCGTCGTTCTCGCACTACTTCTGGCCCGCGCTGGCGTTCGGCCAGGACGGAACCTCGCACTGGGCCACGCAGCGGCTGGGCTACCAGATCGCCGTCTCCAACAACACGGTCGCCTACGAGGACACGATCGCGCTCTACGGCCAGTCCGACATGGCGATCACCAACACGCCGTTCTTCGGCGTGCAGTACCTCGAGAAGACCTACGATCAGCCGATCCTCAACGACCCGCGGCTCAAGCAGCTGCTCAGCCCGTGGCAGTACGCGCTGGCCGAGCAGGAATACGCCTCGCCGCCGCTCAGCGCAGCGTCGATGCAGTCGATCGAGGGATGGTCACACGCCGACGCCAAGATCCTGGCCGCCGGTGGCACCGTGCTGGGCGGGACCGACAACCCGATCGGCATCGGCAACTGGGGAACGGACGTCGCGATCAGCGTGATGGCGCACACCGGCCTGAGCAACTACCAGGCGCTGCAGGCGTTCACCACCGCGCCGGCCAAGGTGATCGGCGTGCTCAATCAGATCGGCACGATCCAGCCGGGCATGATCGCCGACCTGGACGTCATCCACGGCAACCCGATCCAGAACATCGAGACGATCGCCAACGACGACTACGTGATGCAGAACGGGCGGCTGTTCACCGTGGCGCAGATCATCGGCCCGTACGGCAACGTGCACCCCAACAAGGCGCCGGACTCGACCTCGCGGGTGTCGATCGCCTTCGCCGAGGCCGGCGCGCTGTCCTACGGAAAGCACGTCTGGGCCACCGTGACCGAGGTGGACGCCCTGGCCAAGCTCGCCCAGTACCTATGCCATCCCGAGAGCGGCAGCGATCCCTCCGCCGACAGCGCCGATGTCGCCACGGAGGGCGCGCCCGAGTTCTGAGCTCGTCAGCCGATCGGGTTGTTGGGCGCCGCCCACGCCGCCCCTTGCGCGTCGTTGGCGAAGGGCGCGCCGATGAGCAGTTCGTCGCCGAGCGCGTCGATCGCGGTCGAGTAGCCGTATGCGTCGCTGGCCGACGGCGGGGGCTCGGTCAGCTCGCGCTGCTGGGTCAGCGTGCGGAAGCCCGCGAACGTGAACGCGGCGCCCGTCCCGCCATTGCCTCCCGGCGCGCCGATCAGCGCGAGGTTTCCGGGATAGTCGAGCGAGGTCGCGTAACCGAAGTTGTCACCGCCACTTGGGTTGGACGGCAGGAGCGCCTGGGTCTGGGTGTAGGCACCGCCCGGCCCCCGGTCGAACACGAAGGCCTCGCCCTCACCCCCGCCCGG
>JAFAYP010000276.1 GCA_019240305.1 Solirubrobacterales bacterium | reverse complement strand
CCCCGCGCAAACCACGATCGCCACCACGGCACAGGCAAACGCGATCGCCAAGGCGCCGAGCACTCCGCGCTGATCGCCGCGATCGAGGGCACGACCGGCGATCGGCGCGGCCATGGCGGATCCGAACGCGAGTCCCGCGGCGGCGACCCCGGCCACGGCGTAGGAGCCGGTCCTCGCCCGCAGCAGCATGACCAGCCAGCCGCGCTGATGACCATCGCGCATCATCCGGGGCTGTCGATCGAGCGCTTCAGCGCCGCCCTCGAGCTCACCCAGTCAGGCGGCGTACGCCTGATCGACCGGCTCGCGGCCGACGGGCTGGTACGCCGCCAGAAGCTGACGGCGCGCTCGGTGAAGCTTCACCTCACCGCCACGGGCGCTCGGGCGGTCAAGGACATCGAGCGGGCCCGGATCGCCGCCGCCGCCGATCTCCTTTCGCCGCTCTCCTCGACCCAGCGCCGGCAACTCGAGGCGATGCTCGCCCGGATCCTGGCCGCTCGCACACACGGGCAGGACGACCTGCGCCGGATCTGCCGTCTGTGCAGCTTCGACGCCTGCGAGAGCGGCGGGCGAACCTGCCCCGTTTCCGAGGCGGCCGGCTAGTGTCGTGAAGCGTTAATTCGGTGCCAGGATGGGTGATGGCTGGGCGTGGCTGGCGAGAGGCGGCGACATTAGACGTACTGGTGGTACGGCGGTGTCGCCGCCTCTCGTCAGGCGCGTCCAGACGCGCCCAGATTGGTATCGAATTAACGCTTCACGACACTAGAGCTCCGCGACGCTGTCGGCGGCCTCGAGGCGCTCGGCCAGCCGGTTCAGCCCGAGCTCCCGCGCCGCCCGCGCCCCGCCGGCCAGGTCGGTGGCCCGATCGGAGGGCCGCTTCAGCGAAGCCGTGCGCAGGGTGGCGATGTCGCGGTAGGCGCGCAACTCGTCGGCTGACTCCTTCAAAGCCGCCGCCACCTTTGGACGCTCGTCGTCGGCGCCGGCGATCGCCCGCTCGAGCGAGCCGTACTTCTCGAGCAGCGTCGCCGCGGTCTTGGGTCCGATCCCGGGGGCTCCCGGCAGTCCGTCGGACGGATCGCCGCGCAGCGCGATGAAGTCGGGCACGAGCTCGGGCCCGATGCCGTAGCGGTCCCGCACGGCGGCCGGGTCCATTTCCTCAAAGCCGCTGATCCCCGACTTCAGGAGCAGCATCGACACTCGGTCGCCCACGCACTGGAACATGTCGCGGTCGCCGGTCACGATCAGCGCCTGCCCGCCGGCACCGGCCTCGACCGAGGCGAGCGAGCCGAGCAGGTCGTCGGCCTCGAGATCGTCCGAGGACTCAACGCTCCAGCCGAACGCGCTGAAGAGCTCCGGCGCGCGCTCGAACTGCCAGGCCAGTGCATCGGGCACCGGCGGCCGGTCGGCGTGGTAGGCCGGGTAGAGCTCGGTCCGGTATGCCGCCGCCTCGGCCCCGAAGCACATCACGATCGCCCTCGGACCCCGGTCGGCGGCGATCCGCAGCATCAGGTTGGTCGCGCCGAGCAGGGCGTTGACCGGGCGCCCCATCGCGCCGTGAATCGAATCGGGCAGCGCGTAGAACGAGCGGTAGAGCACGAACGGAGCATCGACGGCGAGCAGGGGGCCGGGCATGGCGCCCGAGCCTAGCGAGCGCGCTACGGAACGACGACCGACGGACCGTCGAGGCCGCGGAACACCGTGCGGTAGACGCCCGGCTTGGGCAGCGCGACGGTGTAGGTGCCGCCCTTGCCCAGCCGCACGCCGGCGACCCGCTGCCAGCCCTTGCCGGCGCGGATTTCGAAGGTAACGTTGTCGCCCCGCCCGGCGGGGACCACGCTTCCCCGCAGCAAGGGGGTGGTCTCGCCGGCCATCGCGTGGGCGCGCTTGAGCTGCGCGATCACAGCCAGATCGCTCGTGGCATGTATGCCGCCGGCGGCCGGCGTCGACCCGGGCGTGGACGAGATCGTGGTGAAGCTGGCCCAGGTGCTGAGCAGCCCGAACGCGCCCTGGAGCTGATCCCCCGTGACCGTCGTGCTGCCCCCGGTGCCGATGACCACGGCGCTCATGATTCGGGGCGAGGCGCCGTGCTGGGTCACGCGGATCCCCAGCAGCTTGCCCTTGAGCAGGTGGCCGAGCTGCCTGGCGGCGGCGGCCAGGCTGAGCTGCCGGGTCCACTGGTGATAGGGATCGCCGCCGGCGCCATCGTAGGGGTCGGCGACGCCGCGCAGCCACGGCGAGGCGCTGGCGCCCGGCCAGGCATCCTCGATGTTCTCGGTGTAGCCGCCAGAGCTCGAGAAGAAGTATGTGACGACCGGCGCCCCGTTGTAGGTCACGATCTGGCCGGCGGTCGCGGCGACCGCGGCATCGGTGGCCGGAGTCTCCGCCGCCACCCCGCGGTACATCTGCGAGCGGGTGTCGGGATACAGGTTGTAGAAGCCCCCGGCCACGTCGGTGGTGATCGCGTAGGTGCGGGCGGCCACCGCCTGGGTCTTGAGCGCCTCGGGCGACCAGGTGGAGGGCATCTCGGCCGCGATCACGCCCCGGACGTAATCGTCGAGCCCGATCACGTTGACCGTGTACACGCCGCCCGATCCGGCCGGCCGGAACTCGAGCGAGCCGCGGTAGGTGCCCAGCCCGGCCAGGCTCAGAGGAGCGGGTCCGGTCGCGGTCAGGGGCGCATCGAACTTGCCCACCTGCTTGTGCGTGGCCTGGTTGACCAGCGCGAGCTGCCCGTTGGCCAGCGGCGTCACGTCATAGGTGAGGCTCGGGTTCAGGTGCTTGCCCCCGGCCTCGGTGGCGCCGGCGAAGGCCGCCGAGCCGCTACCCAGGAGCACCCGGACGGTCTGGTTGGGATTCGTCGTGCCGATCTGGGTGCCGGTGTAGTAATGGGCGAGGATCTGCTGGTAGCCCCAGCCGTGCAGCGCATAGCCATAGGTGCCGTACTGGCTCATCCCGATCCCGTGCCCGTAGCCGCCGCCGCGGATGAACAGCGTGCTGGCAGCCGACGCTGACCCAGCCAGAATCAGCGCGGCCAGCACCGAGAAGCCCACTGCCAGTGCCCGCATCTGCTTGGCAAGACACGTGCGGCCCGCCGGCGTTGCGGTGGGGCCATGTGTGGGTTCGGTTAGATACGGTGGCGAGATGGGCGAACGCAAAGCTTCAGAGGTTTTTGTCGAGTGCTTGGAGGCGGAGGGGGTTCAGTACGTGTTCGGGATCCCCGGCGAGGAGACCCTCGACCTCAATGAATCCCTGGCCGACTCGTCGATCCAGTTCGTCCCCGTCCGCCACGAGCAGGGCGGGGCGTACATGGCCGACGCCTACGGCCGCTTGACGGGCCGAGCCGGCGTATGCCTGGGGACCCTTGGCCCAGGAGCGACGAATCTGGTCACCGCGGTGGCCGACGCCTTCCTGGATCGCGCTCCTCTCGTCGCGCTGACCGGACAGTCCGACATCGAGCGCATGCACAAGGAATCGCACCAGTACATAGATCTCATCGGCATCCTGCGCCCGATCGTTAAATGGAACGCCCGTGTGTCGGCCCCCGAGGTCGTGCCCGAGGTGGTCCGCAAGGCGTTCGCGGTGGCCGAGTCCGAGAAGCCCGGGGCGACCCACCTGGAGCTCCCCGAGGACGTGATGGCCCGCCCACTCGACGCGAGCCCGCTACCCCGCCACGCCCCGGTCCAGCCCGAGCCCGGCAGCCGCGAGCTCCAGCGAGCCGCCGACCTGATCGACGCGGCCGAGAACCCCCTGGTCCTGGCCGGAAACGGCGCCATCCGCGGTCACGCAAGCCGCGCCCTGCGCTCGTTCGTCCACAACACCGGCATCCCGGTGGCGGAGTCGTTCATGGCCAAGGGCCTGGTCGACTACGAGGACCCCAAGGCGCTCGGCACGGTCGGCCTCCAGGCCCGCGACTACGAGATGGCCGGCTTCGACGGGGCCGACCTGGTCATCGCGGTCGGCTATGACCTGGTCGAGCACTCCCCCAAGAACTGGAACCCGAACCGTGACAAGCAGATCATCGTGATCGACAGCGTCGCGGCCGAGGTGGACCAGTACTTCACCCCGGACGTCGAGCTGATCGGCGACATCGCGCACGTCCTGGCCCGCCTGGCTGCCGCATGCACGCGCAGCCAGACCACCGCGGGCACCAGCCGCCTGCACGAGGTCGTCATGGGGGCGCTGAACGACGCGCGCAATGACGACCACTTCCCGGTCCGGCCGCCGCGGGCGCTGTGGGATCTGCGCCAGGCCCTCGGCCGCCACGACATCCTGGTCTCCGACGTCGGCCTGCACAAGCTTTGGATCGGGCGGATGTTCCCGGCGCACGAGCCGGGCACCGTCCTGATCGCCAACGGCCTCGCGGGAATGGGCTTCGCGCTGCCCACGGCGATCGGCGCCAAGCTCGTGCACCCCGACCGCAAGGTGGTGGCGGTGAGCGGCGACGGGGGCTTCCTGATGAACGCCCAGGAGCTCGAGACCGCGGCCCGCCTCGGTACCGCGGTCGTGAACGTGATCTGGGAGAACGCCCAGTTCGGCTCGATCGTCTGGAAGCAGGACAAGAAGTTCGGGCGCCACTTCGGCGTGGACTTCGGCAACCCCGACTTCGTCAAGCTGGCCGAGGCGTTCGGGATTCCAGCCTGGCGCTGCCAGAGCGCTGATGACTTCCCGCGGCTGCTGGGCGACGCCCTGGCCAAGGACGTGCCCTCGGTGATCGTCGTCCCGATCGACTACTCGATCGATGTGGCGATCTCCGAACAGCTGGGCGCCGAGACGGTGGCGACCTGATCGGTCTGTGTTAGGGTGCCCTAATTAGGGTTCCCTAAGATGAAGACCGCAGCCACATCCTCGACCCGGGGTCGGTCCGCCGAGCGGAGCAGCTTCTACCTCTGGACCGCGCTCGCCCTCGCGGTTGGCGTCACGCTGGTAGTGATCAGCTGGCACGCCCGCGGCGGCACGCCCGATCCTAGCGAGGCCTCGGGGGCGCACCGCCTTGGCGCCACCACTGTGGTGATCGACAGCGCGATCCTCGTCTTCCGGGAGGGCCTCGAGACGATCCTCGTCCTCGCCGCGATCACCGCGAGCTTCCTGGGCGCCAACCGGGTGTACCGCCGCCCGGTGGCCGCGGGCAGCGGACTGGCCCTCGGTGCCGGGGTGTTGACCTGGTTTGGGGTGGTGTGGCTGATCGGCCGCTTCCACGGCTCGGAGCTCTCGATTCAGGCCGCCACCGGGATCCCGGCTCTGATCGTGCTCCTGATCGTGATGAACTGGTTCTTCCACAAGGTCTACTGGACCGGGTGGATCGCCCATCACCACCGCCGACGCCGCGGGTTGCTCAGCACCGAGCCCGGCGCCGCCCGGCGGCGCATGCTCATGGGGCTGGCGCTGCTGGGCTTCACCTCGGTGTATCGCGAGTGCTTCGAGGTCGTCGTGTTCCTCCAGAACCTGCGCGAGATCTACGGGGCGAGCGTCGTGCTCGAGGGCGTCGTGATCGGGTTGCTGTTCACCGCCGCGGTCGGCACGCTGACCTTCGGTCTTCACCAGCGCCTGCCCTACCGGCGGCTGCTGATCATCACGGGCGCGCTGCTGTTGTTCGTGCTGCTCGTCCAGGTCGGCGAGGAGGTCAACGAGATGCAGCTCGCCGGCTGGATCGGCACCACCCAGGTCCATGGCCTCGCGATCCCCGGCTGGATGGGGACCTGGCTAAGCCTGTTCAACAACTGGGAGACGTTCGCCGCGCAGTTCGGCGCCCTCGTGCTCGTCGTCGGCTCCTATGTGGCCGCGCAGTACCTCCGGGTCTGGCGCCCGCGGCGCCAGGGGCGCCAGCCGGCGCGGATCGCCCAGCAGCCACCGGAGCGGCCCGCGCAGCTCGGCGGCTACTCGATTGACGTGGCGATCTCCCGGCGGGTCGGGACGGGAACGCTCTCCGGCTGAGCCGCGGCGGCCGGCAACCCGAGGCCGGCCAGCGCGCCCAGCAGCGACAACCCGGCGCTCACGGCGATAGCCGCCGTGAAGCCGTCGCTGAACAGCTGCGGCGAGGCGTAGCCACCCGAGCCGCTGAACACCGCGACCAGGACGGCGATTCCGAACACGCCGCCGAGCTGGCGCACCGTGTTGAACGTGCCCGAGGCCTGTCCGAGGTCGCTTGGCGCCACGGCGCCGAGCACCGCGGTCTGGATCGCGGGCAGGGCCATCGACACACCGGCGCCGGCCATCACGAGCGGGGCGATCAGCCGGGCGTAGGCCACGTCGGGACCCGCGATCAGCGCGATCCAGCCCATCCCGGCCGCCTGGAGCAGGAGCCCGGCCACCGCGAACGGCCGCTCGCCCACCCGGCCGATCCGGCTGCCGGTGAGCGGCGCGACCACGAACAGGGTCGCGGTCCAGGGCAGCAGCCTGATTCCCGCGTCGAACGGACCGTGGTGCTGCGCGGTCTGGAGGAACTGGGCCATGAAGAACACCGCCCCGGATAACGCGCCGAACAGGAAGAACACGGCCGCGTTGCCCGCCGAGAACGGGCGCGAGCGGAACAGCGCCGTGGGGAGCATCGGCGCCGCCGTGCGCCGCTCCCAGCCTACGAAGCCGACGGCCAGGACGAGGCCCGCGGTCAGCGCCCCCGCCACCTCGCGGCTTCCCCAGCCGGCCGCATTGCCTCGCACCAGCCCCCACACGATCCCGAAGGCGGCGAGGCTGACCAGCGTCAGCCCGAGGGGGTCCGGGGCGCGGCGGGGCCCGAAGCTCTCACTCACTCGCGCGAACACGACCGGGATCGTGAGCAGGCCGATCGGCACGTTGACCCAGAAGATCCACTGCCAGGCGATGCCCTGCGTGATCGCGCCGCCCAGCACCGGGCCGCCGAGCACGGCCAGGCCGGTCACGCCGCTGAAGATGCCCAGCGCCCGCGCCCGCTCCTCGGGGGCGAAGGCGGCGCCGATCAGGGTCAGCCCCAGCGGCATGACGAGCGCCGCCCCCGCGCCCTGAACCGCGCGCGCGGCGATCAGCAGCCCCACGTTCGGGGCCAGCGCGCAGGCGGCCGAGGCCAGCGAGAACAGCCCCAGCCCGGCCGCGAACATCCGCCGGCGGCCGAGGCGGTCGCCGAGCGCGGCGCCGGTCATGAGCAGCACGGCGAAACTCAGGGTGTAGGCGTTCACCGTCCATTCGAGCTGGGCGATCGAAGCGCCGAGATGTGCCCGGATGGCGGGCAGCGCGGTGGTCACCACCAGCATGTCGAGCGCCACCATCAACGAGGCCACCGAAGCCACGCCGAGCACCCAGCGGGGTCTTGCACTCATGTCGTCCTCCTTGGTTTGCGTCATCGCGGGTTGAGACCCAGGACCGTCCGAAAACCCACCGATGAATTTCGCCCGCCGGCGGTGTCGTCGTGTGCGGTGCCCCATGAGAGGATCGAGCGATGACAGAGAGCAGCCTGGCCCAGGCCCGCGCCGGCGACGAGCAGGCCTTCGCCGCGCTCACCGACCCCTTCCGCCGCGAGCTTCAGGTCCACTGCTACCGCATCCTCGGCTCGCTGCAGGACGCCGAGGACGCGCTTCAGGACACGCTGCTGGCCGCCTGGCGCGGCCTGGAAGGGTTTGAGGAGCGTGCCTCCTTGCGCGCCTGGCTCTACCGGATCGCCACCAACCGCTGCCTGAACGTGCTGCGAGATTCCTCACGCCGCCCCCAGGAGACCCGGCCGCTGCCGTTCACCCCGCCCGAGCCGACCCGGTACGGCGAGCCGCTGTGGCTCGAGCCCTATCCGGACGCGCTGCTCGAGGGGGTGCCCGACGGCGCCCCCGGCCCCGACGCCCGCTACGAGGCGCGCGAGTCACTCGGCCTGGCGTTCGTCACGGGACTACAGCGCCTGCCGCCGCGCCAGCGCGCCGTGCTGGTCCTGCGCGACGTACTGGGCTACCGCGCGGCCGAGGTGGCCGCCATGCTCGACACCGGCGAGGCCTCGGTCAACAGCGCCCTCCAGCGCGCCCGGGCGACGCTCGAGGCCCACGTTCCGCCGCGCCGCGAGCTCACGCGGCTACCGAGCTCCGCGCACCAGCGCGAGCTGGTGGAGCGCTTCGCCGATGCCTTCGAGGCCGGCGATCTCGACCGTGTCCTCGCCCTGCTGAGCGACGAGGCCTGGGTGACCATGCCGCCCGAGCCATTCGAGTACCAGGGCCACGACGCGATCGCGGCCTTCCTCGGCCACGCCTTCGCGGCGCGCTGGACGGAGCGCCACCGCCTCGTACCCACCCGCGCCAACGGCCAGCCCGCCTTCGGCCACTACATCCCCGACCCGCAAGCCGGGATCGTGCGCGGCGTGGGCGTGCTGGTACTGACGCTCGAGTACGAGCAGATCGCGCAGATCACCCGCTTCGGCGGCGCCGCACTGCTCGCGCGCTTCGGGCTGCCGCGGACGCTACCCGCGTAGGCGGAAAAGCCCGCACTCGCGGTCGTCCGCGAGGCGAGTCCGTATTCACCCGGCTCTGGTGCGGAGAACGCCTCACTCGGGCCCCGGCGAACGCCGAGTGCGGGGTTCGCGGCGTTGCCGCGGCGCACCGTCGGGCATGGATGCCCGACGGAACGGCCCCAGGGACGCCGAGCGCAGCGAGGCCCAGAAAACGCAGTCGCCTACAGGTTGCCCTGGGCCATCTGGCGCAGGTCCATGGCCTTGTCGTAGGTCTCCTCGTCCACGCCGAGCTCGAGCGCCACGTCGCGCAGCGGCCGGCCGGAGTCGGCCGCCTGCTTGACGATCTCAGCGCCCTTGTCGTAGCCGATGTAGGGGTTGAGCGCGGTGGCCGCCGACAGCGTCATCTCGGCCGACCGCCGCAGTCCGTCCTCGTTGGCCCGGATCCCGTCGACGCACTTCTCGGCGAAGATCCGGCAGCCGCTGGTCAAGAGGCGAATCTGATCGAGCAGGTTGCGG
>JAFAYP010000097.1 GCA_019240305.1 Solirubrobacterales bacterium | reverse complement strand
TACTGGTCGAACGTCACCTTTGCCGGCTGGCCCAGGCGGACGTCGCGTGGCGGGGCGATCGGATCCGGGGTCGCGGCGTTGGAGGGCCGTGACGTCGGTCCGCTCCCCGACTTGGTGTTGGCGCGCACCGTGAACGAGTACGAGGTGGCGTTGCTTAGCCCGTCGACGATCGCCCACGCGTTCGGGACCGGCGCGGTCGTCTGCTGGCCGCTCGACGAGGTCACGGTATAGGAGACGACGTTCGCCTGACCGCGGGTCGGCGGGCACCAGCTCACCGTCACCGAGCCGTTGCCGGTGATCGCGCGCACGCGTGTCGGGGTCCCGGGCGTGGCGGCCGACGCCTGGCTCGGGCTGGCACTGGGGCATCCATTGGCGGGCTGCGCGTCCGGGCCTGACGCCCCCGGGCTCGCGGCCGCCGTCCCAGCGCCGCCCGCGGTGAGCAGCGCGCTCGCCAGGACGAGACCCGTCAGGAGCTTGCCGAGCATCCGTCTTGCTGCGTCGGCGCGACCCGCCGTCGAGCTGCCACCGAACATCTCTCCACCTCCCACGCTGATCGGACTTGTGCCGACCACTCCTCCGATGCTCAATCCGGCCCGTGTGAGCGCTCACAGTACCACCGCCCGAAACCGTCGGTGGCGGGACGGCAGGGACACCTGCGCCCCCGGCCGGTCAGGCGTGAAATGCGGTGGTCAGTTGTTGAACGACGAGTACACCTCGTCGAGCAGGCCGCGCCGGTCGGTGAGCCGGAAATGCTCGGCCAGGTAGCGCTCGATCTCCTCCCGAGGCGTGTTGTTCATGACCATGTTCAACGCGATCAGACGCGCGCTCTCGTCCTCGCCGCCATTGGTCGGCTGACCGGCTCGCCGCTCACCGGCGCTGTCGGCGAGCACCTCGCCGGCCGCGGCGCCGGCGACGGACGGCTCGAACGGCTCCGCCGAGGGCACGGCAGGTGCGGCCTGCACGACCGCGGCGGCGGGCGCCCCCTCCGGGCGCTGGCCACCGGAGCCCCCTTGCTCAGGCTCGAACTGCGGGCGCGGAACGACAGCATTCTTGACCGCGGCCAGATTCCCCTCAAGCAGTTGGAGGTCGGCGTTCAGCCGGTTTGACCCGGTCCGCAGCGATTCGATCAGCGCGGTCAGCTCGTTCTCCATCGCGTCGATGCGCTCGAGCATGCCGGTGGTCGACTCGGACACCTTGCCCACGTAGTCCCGCGCCTCGCCCGTGGCGTGCTCACGCGTGGCGTCCGCCTCGTTGCTGGCCTCGGTGCGGATCTCGCGCGCCTCCTCCTCGGCCTGGCGCTGAATGTCGGCCGCGGTTGTCTCCGCGGCCTCCACGATCGAGCGCACCTGTTCGCTGGCCGCCGCGGCCAGCGACTCGTTGCGCCGCCGGGCGGAGCGCTTGAGCTCGTCGATCTCGTCGGCCAGGGCGCTCAGGTGGGTGTCAACCGCATCCGGGTCGTAGCCCCGGCGCCCAATGGGGAAGTCTTTCTTCTCGATGCTCTGTCTATCCAGCGCCACGGAACTACCTCCGGGGGGAAATAGGGGGTCGGCGGCGCCTGGCGGCGGCGCCTTGAGGTGGGGAAGCGTCCGCAGGGTACCGAACGCGCAGGCGTTTGATCCGATGCGGCGCCGGATTTAGCCGGTAGGTGCGTAACCCTCGGCGATCGCCTGGTCGAGCTGGCGCTTGAGGTCGCGGATCTCGTCGCGCAGCTTGGCGGCGTACTCGAAGCGGAGCTCCTCGGCGGCGGCCAGCATCTCCTCCTCCAGCGCCACGATCGTCTTCTCGATCTCGGCCGGAGGCATGTCACTGGCGGGCCGCCGGCGGCGGCGGGACCCCGGCACCTTGGACTCGGACTGGAGGAACTCGGCGATGTCCGAGATGCCCTTGACGATCGTCTCGGGGGTGATGCCGTGCTCCTCGTTGTAGGCGACCTGGATGGCCCGGCGGCGATCGGTCTCGTCGAGCGCCGCGCGCATCGCCGCGGTCTCCTTGTCGGCGTACATCAGCACCTTGCCCTCGATGTTCCGCGCCGCGCGGCCGATGGTCTGGATCAGCGAGGTCTCTCCGCGCAGGAAGCCCTCCTTGTCGGCGTCGAGGATCGCCACCAGCGAGACCTCGGGCAGGTCGAGCCCTTCGCGGAGCAGGTTGACCCCGACGAGGATGTCGAACTCGCCCAGGCGCAGCTCGCGGATGATCTGGATGCGCTCGAGCGTGTCGATCTCCGAGTGCAGGTAGCGCACGCGGAAGCCCATCTCGAGCAGGTAGTCGGTCAGGTCCTCGGCCATCTTCTTGGTCAGCGTGGTCACCAGCGTCCGCTCGTCGCGATCGACCCGCAGCCGAATCTCGTTCATCAGGTCGTCGATCTGATTGCGCGTCTCGCGCACCTCGACGTCGGGATCCACGATCCCCGTCGGGCGGACGATCTGCTCGAGGATCCGCCGGGAGTTCTTGCGCTCGTAGTCGCCCGGCGTGGCCGACACGAACACCATCTGCGGCGTGATCGAGAGAAACTCCTGAAAGGTCTGAGGGCGGTTGTCCATCGCGCTCGGCAGGCGGAACCCGTAGTCGACCAGGGTCTGCTTGCGCGAGCGGTCGCCCTCGTACATGCCCCCGATCTGCGGCACCGTCTGATGGGACTCGTCGATGAAGCACACGAAATCCTCGGGGAAGTAGTCGAGCAGGCAATAGGGGCGCGAGCCCGGCGCCCGCCCATCGAGGATCCGCGAGTAGTTCTCGATCCCGCTGCAGAAGCCGAGCTCTCGCAGCATCTCCATGTCGTACTGGGTGCGCTGGCGCAGCCGGTGGGACTCGAGCAGCTTGCCCTGGGCATCGAGCTCGGCACAGCGCGCGTTCAGCTCGCGCCCGATCTCGGCCACGGCGTCCTCGATCATGCCCTCCCGGACGTTGTAGTGCGACGCCGGCCAGATGCCGACGTGCTCGATGTCGTCCTGGAGCACCTCGCCGGTCAGCGGATCGAACTCCTGCAGGTGCTCGACCTCGTCGCCGAACAGGACGATCCGGTAGGCGGTCTCGGCGTAGGCCGGGAAGATCTCGAGCGTCTCGCCCCGGACCCGGAAGTTCCCGCGGGCCAGCGCGGTGTCGTTGCGGCTGTACTGGATCGAGACCAGCTTGCGCAGCAGGCCGTCGCGGTCGATCATCTCGCCCTTGCGCAGGGTCTGCAGGTTCTCGTCGTAGGTCTGGGGCGAGCCGAGGCCGTAGATGCACGAGACGCTGGCGACGATCACCACGTCGCGGCGGGCGAACAGCGCGGCCGTGGCCGAATGGCGCAGCCGGTCGATCTCCTGGTTGATCGCCGAGTCCTTCTCGATATACAGGTCCTTGCTCGGGACGTAGGCCTCGGGCTGGTAGTAGTCGTAGTAGGAGACGAAGTACTCGACCGAGTTACGCGGGAAGTACGTGCGGAACTCGTTG
>JAFAYP010000028.1 GCA_019240305.1 Solirubrobacterales bacterium | reverse complement strand
CGTGCCGGTGTTCCGCTTCATGCCCAACACGCCGGTCGAGATTCGCCGGGGTGTGGTGCTCTATTCGCCCGAGCGCGACCTCGACGAGCACCTCGAGGCGTCGGTGCTCGAGCTGTTCGGGCGGCTGGGGACGCTCGTGCAGGTGCCCGAGCGCCTGATCGATGCGGCGGGCGCAGTGGTCGGGGTGGGCCCGGCCTACCAGGCGCTGTTGGCCGAAGCGCAGGTCGACGCCGCGGTCCGTCACGGGGTGTCCTGGCCGCTGGCCAGCCAGCTGGTGGTCGAGACCATGGCGGGGACCGCCGCCCTGTTGCGGGAGCACGGCTACGACACGCTGCGCGTCCGCCGCGAGGTGACCTCACCCGGCGGCACCACCTCGCGGGGCCTGGCCGCGCTCGAGCAGGCCGGCGTGCGGGCCGCCTTCCATGACGCCGCCGACGCAGTGGTCGGGGCGACGAAGTGATGACGGTCGCGGCCCTCACGCGCGGGGACATCGGCACTTACGTGCAGGCGCTGTTCCTCGTCTACATCCTGCTGATCTTCGTCTACATCCTGCTGAACATGCTGTTCTCGCTTGGGCTGCGGCCGCCGTATTCCCGCTTCGCCGATGCGATCATGAACTTCCTGCGGGACGTCTGCGACCCGTACCTGCGGCTGTTTCGCCGCTTCATCCCGCCGCTCGGCATGTTCGACTTCACCCCGATGGTCGCGATCATCGTGCTGTACGTCGTGCAGTACATCGTGGTCAAGCTGATCGAGGGCTGATGCGCCGGGTCGTGGTTGCGGGCTGATTGCCCGCGAAGGATCGAAGATGAAGCAGGCGAGATCATCGCTTCGCATGGCCACGGTCGCGCGCGCCGCTCTGGTGGCCGGGATCGTGCTGGCTCTGGACCAGGTGACCAAGCACACGATCGCCGCCGGCATCGCCGCGGGGGAGGAGAAGAAGTTCCTGCCCGGGGTGACGCTCGTCCACGTGCGGAACACCGGCGTGGCCTTCAGCATGTTCTCGGGCGGGGGCACCCTGGTGCTGGCGTTCACGCTGGTCGCGCTCGCGGTGCTGCTCGGCTATTTCCTCTTGCATCCAGAGCGCCCGTGGCTCTGGGTCCCGACCGGGATGCTCGTCGGCGGAGCGGTCGGCAACCTGATCGACCGGCTCGCGAACGGGGCGGTGACCGACTTCATCAAGCTGCCGCACTGGCCGGCGTTCAATGTGGCGGACATGTCAATCACGTTCGGCGTGCTCGTGCTGCTGTGGGTGCTCGAGGGCCCTCGTCACCGGGCCTCCGACGACGAGCGGTGAGCGCCGGCACCCACATCGAGCTCCGCGTGCCGGATGCTGCGGCCGGCACCCGGCTTGACCGGTTCCTGGCGGTGCCGCTCGGCTCGCGGGCGCGGGCGCAGGCCCTGATCGACGACGGCCGGGTCAGAGTGGACGGGGCCGTGCGCCCCAAGCGCCACCTGGTCTCGGCCGGCGAGGCGATCGAGATCGACGACGCGGAGGCGGCCGCCGAAGCCGCCTCCGCGCCCCACGAAGCCCCGTTCGAAGTGGCCTACGAGGACACGCACCTGCTGGTCGTGGACAAGCCCGCCGGCGTGGTCGTGCACCCGGCGCGAGGGCACTGGGCCGGAACCCTGGCCCAGGCCCTGGAGGGACGGGCCGCCGGCGGGGAGGAGCCGTGGCGAGCGGGAATCGTGCATCGCCTGGACCGCGACACCTCCGGTCTGCTCGTCGTGGCCAAGAACGACTCGGTTCACCGGGACCTGAAGTCGCTCTTGGCGGCCCGCCGCCTGCGCCGCGAGTACCTGGCGCTGGTCGACGGCCACCCGCCGGCCCGCACCGGCACGATCGACGCCCCGATTGGTCGCCACCGGCGCGACCGCAAGCTGATGTCGATCGACTCCGACGAGGCCCGCGAGGCCCGCACCCACTTCGAGATCGAGCAGCTGCTACCCGCCGCCGCCCTCATGCGCGTCGTGCTCGATACCGGTCGCACCCACCAGATTCGCGTCCACCTCGCCGCCATCGACCATCCGGTCTGCGGCGACCCGCAGTACGGCACTCGCGGCCGCTACGGTCTCACCCGCCAGTTCCTCCACGCCACCCGCCTGGCGTTCACCCACCCCGTGACGGGCGAGGAGATTGACGTCTCCTCGCCGCTCCCGGCCGATCTGGCGGAGGCGCTGACCAGGGCGGCCAGCGGAGAACCGGGCTAAGTCCACACTCGGCCAACCCTCGCGGCCGAGATCGCAGTTAGCACCGCTATACGGCACCTAAGTCCAAACTCGGCCCGGGACGGAAGTCGAGTGCGGGGTTGGTCCGGTCGCCGCCGGACACGCAGTACCGCCTGAAAAGAAGGCGGGGCGGCCCGTCCACAGCCGCCCCGCCTGACGTTGCGAACCGAGCCACCGGAGGTAGGGGAAGGGAGGTTCGGCCCGCGCACGAGCCATCGCTGAAGGTAGGGGAAGCGAATGGCCCGCTACACCTGAAAACGTAGCGGCAGAGGAAAACTTGCGTAAACTCAGATGACCGTCCCCGATCCCGTTCGTGAGGATCGTGCCCTGCCTCGGAAGACCGAGGTCCACGAGCACCCGCGAGCGGGCTGTCAGTACAAACCAAACCAAGGGAGTGCAAGCAGTGGCTCAGATCGGCATCAGGGAGCTGCTGGAGGCCGGCGTCCATTTCGGCCACCAGACCCGACGCTGGAACCCCAAGATGCGCCGTTTCATCTTCGGGGAGCGCGACGGGAACTACATCATCGATCTCCTCCAGACCCAGGCGTTGCTGGAGGACGCCCGCCAGTTCGCCTCGGAGGTGTCCCGGCGCGGCGGCACCGTCCTGTTCGTCGGCACCAAGAAGCAGGCGCGCGACACGATCAAGGAGAACGCCGAGGCGGCTGACATGCCCTATGTCAACCATCGGTGGCTGGGTGGCCTGCTGACCAACTTCCAGACCATCTCGCTGCGCATCAAGCGCCTGCACGACCTCGAGCGCTACGAGTCCGAGGGCCAGCTCCAGCTGCTCCCCACGCGTGAGCGCATGGCCGCTCAGGCGGACCTCGAGAAGCTGCGGGCGAACCTGGGTGGGGTCAAGAACATGCAGCGCCTGCCCGACGCCGTATTCGTGCTCGACCTGAAGACCGAGGCGATCGCCGTGCGCGAGGCCCAGCGGCTGCGGATCCCGATCATCGGCCTGGTCGACACCAACTGCGATCCGGACGGGATCGACTACGTGGTTCCGGGCAACGACGACGCGATTCGCTCCTGCGCCCTGATCACCCGGGCGGTCGGCGACGTGGTCTCGCAGGGCCACAACGTGTTCCGCGAGGAGGAGGAGCGCGCCCGGATCGAGCGCGAGCG
>JAFAYP010000005.1 GCA_019240305.1 Solirubrobacterales bacterium | reverse complement strand
CATGCTGGCGATGGTGGCGACGATCTCCGCGTAGCTCACGTCGGCCACCCGGTCGATCGCGTGGACGAACGGGACGGTTGCCTGTCCTCCGCACGTGACCATGTTCACGTTGGGCGCCTTTAGGTGCGAGCCGAGGTTCACCGATGGAACGACGTAGGGACCGATGGCGGCGGGGGTGAGATCGACTACCCGCTTGCCGGCGGCTTCGAGCAGCGGCGCGGCCCGCGCGTGAGCCTGCGCCGAGGTGGCGTCGAAGACCAGCTCGATGTCGTCGCGGGCGAGCACCGCGTCGAGACCGTCTGCGCTTGCCTCAACGCCCATCTCCCGGGCGCGAGCCAGCCCCGGTGAGTCCGGGTAGATCCCCGCCACCAGGCGGACGTCGATCCTCGCAAGGCGCCCGAGCTTCACGAGCAGGTCCGTGCCGATATTGCCCGGGCCGAGGATCGCCGCCCGTACCGCGGGCTCGGTCACCTCACGCTCACCACCAGTTCACCGAGGGTCGAGAACGAGGCGCGCACGACGTCGCCCGCGTCGAACGGAAGCGCTTTCGCCATCGCGCCAGGGATGACGATTTCTCCCGCCCCGACGCCTTCGCCGTGGCGGGCCAGGGTGCGCACCAGCCACGCGACGCCCTCAGCCGGATGCCCGAGCACGGCCTCGCCGGACCCGGACACCGAGTCTCGCCCCACGGTGACGGTTGCCCGCTCGCCCACGAGATCCACGTCGTCGAGCGGCCTGGGGGGGCCAAAGATCACCAGCCCCGAAGAGGCGTTGTCGGCGATCGTGTCCTCGATCGCGATCCGCCAGTCCGCGACGCGGCTGTCGATCACCTCCAGAGCGGGACGTACGGCGCCGGTGGCCGCGAGCACGTCGTCGACCCCGACGTGATCCCCCGCCAGGGGCCGGTCGAGCACGAAGGCGATCTCGGCTTCGACGCGCGGGGCGATCAGCTGCGAGCGATCGATGTCCTCGGTTGAATCGAGGACCATGTCGTCTAGCAGCACGCCGTAGTCGGGCTGATCTACGCCGAGCATCTCCTGCATCGCCACGCTCGTGAGTCCGACCTTGCGTCCGATCCGGCGCGCGCCATCCGCCGCGCGAAGTCGAATCAGCGCGCGCTGCACGTCATACGCACCGTCGATCGTGAGCTCCGGGATTCGCTCCCGCGATGGAGGGACGGGCTTTCGCGCGCGCATCGCCTCGAGGAGCAGTTGGGCCTCGTCGGCGAGCGTGGCCTGAGAGAGACGGTTCACAGCCCTGCCTCCCGATAGCAAGCGAGGTAGTCGATTCCGAACACGCCCGCGAAATTGCGGATCAGGTTGGGATGCACGCCATAGCGGTACATCCCGGCCACATCGCCGCGCTCGATCAGCTCGCTCTCATGCGGATCCAGCTCGAGCTGGAGCTGGATGGCCGGGAGCTCGGCCAGCACCTCGGAGCGGCTGAGCTCGATCAACCGGCTGAGCGCGGTGGCGGGATCCGTCGCTTGCCCGGCCTGCTCGCCAGCGGTGGACAGGTGATAGATGGCGCGCTGGAGATCGAGAAGGCTCACGCGACCGCAACCTCCACCAGCGAGGTGCCGGTGATCCAGGCATCGACGGGCTCGTAGGCCAGCCGGCGGGCTCCCATCGAGCCCGCCGCGCCCAGCACCACCAGCCAGGAGCGCAACTCCCCCGCTCCCGGGCCGCCGTCGCGGACGAGGGTGTCGTCACTAAGAGAGTCGAGCGCTTCAACGTCCGAGCGTTCGAACAGCTCGAGAAAGTGCCGGTCGAACTCCGGATTGATACGGCCGGTCTCCGGCACGCCGACCCAGTGGCTGATCCCGCCGGTCCCGACGATCGCCACTCTACCCACGCCGTCCTGCCTCTCGATGGCCCTCCGCAGCGCGATTCCGAGCGCTCGGCAACGCGCGAGGGGCGGCAGCGGCGGAACGAACGCGACCACTGACAACGGGACCACCGGCAGCGAGTCGTCGGGGGTGAGAAACGCGAGCGGGCACGAGTAGGCGTGATCGAGACGCATGTCGGCGCTCCCCGCCACGTCGAATCCGCTGTGCACCAGGTCGGCGTGGAGGGCATCGGCCAGCTCCGGCATGCCGCGCAGCCGCTTTGTCCCGGACCCGAACTCGCCCCACGTCCGCAGTTCGGCGCCGCGGCCGATCGTGAACACCGGCATGAGGTCGTAGGAGAAGGTCTGGAAGTGATCGGTCCCGATCACGATCAGGGCGTCCGGCTCCGCTTCCTGCAAGCTCGTGCGCAACTCGCTCCAGGCCGCGTAGACCCGATCCATCCTGTCCTGCTGGTCTCCTTGGCGCACGCGAAGCTGGCCTCCGGCATGAGACACGCACGCCGCCCAGACGAGCTCGCCCATTCAAACGCCGCCGAGGAAGTCCAGGAGTATCCGATGGAACTCGGCCGGCTGTTCGAATTGCGGCCAGTGCCCGGCGTCGTCGATCAGCTCGTAGCGAGCACCCGGGACGATCTGAGCCGCGCGCTCGGCGACTGTGGGGGGAACGGTCGGGTTCTTGTCGGTCCACAGGAGCAGGACCGGCACCTCGGTGCGGGCGAGGTCGTCCTCGGTCAGGAGGTTGGCCCGGTTGTCCTCGCTCGTCTGCTCGGCGCTGAGCTTGCCCATCACCTCGCGGCTGTCGGGCAGGTTGAAGATCCGGAAGCGGGTCTCCACCAGCTCGTCGGGCACGCGCTCCGGCGAAGCCATGAGCCATTCGAGCCGTGCCCGCACACGCTCACGCGTGGGCTCTTCGAGGGCCCGAGCGGTGACCGAACCGACCTTTTTGTGGATCTCCTCGCTCTGACGCCTCGACGCCTCGTCACTCAGCAGGATCCCAGCCCCCGTGGCCGAAGTCAGCGAGCGAATCCGCTCGGGGTGCGAGAGCGCGACTCGCCACGCCGTCCACGCACCCAACGACTGTCCCACCAGATGGGCCCGATCCGCGCCGATCGCGTCCAGCAGATCGATCAAGTGCTTCTCGAAGACCGGCGAGTGATAGGTCACGTCGGCAGGCTTGTCGCTGAAGCCGTGCCCGATCGCGTCCACCGCATACACGTGGTAGCCGGCTTGCGAGAGCGGCACGACGTTGCGAATGAAAGACTCGGCGTGACCCGACAACCCATGCATGAGCACGAGCGGCGGACCTCCGTTTCCGGCCTCGAGCACGCGCGTTCGAATTCCGCCTGCGTCGTAGTAGCGCACGCTCGCGCCCAGCGCTTCTGTCCAGAACGTCATACGGGCAATACCTCCGGTTGGAATGCGAACTTCGTGAGGAGCTCGTTCACCTCATCCGCCCGTTCGAGCTGCGGCCATTGCTTGGTGTCGCTCACGACTACGAGGCGCGCCCCTGCCTGCTCCGCGGCACGCTGTGCCACCTCGAGCGGCGTGTTGGCATGCTCACCGTGAAGCACCAGCGCAGGCAACTCGAGGCAGCCGAGCGCCTCGGGCGTGAGCAGCGAGCTGTTGTTGTCCGCCGCGCGTACAGCCCGGTGAACTGCGCGTGCCTCGGGTGACCAGTACAGAAGGCGCCGCGTCTGCACGAGCTCGTCGTCGATCGCGGCCCGATCGCAGACCAGACCCTCGAGCCGATCGCGAACCGCACCGAGGCTCGGCTCCTTAAAAGCGGCCCCGCCCTTTTCATACGCCGCCGCGGTGACCGGGTCGGCCAGCCTCTGGGCCTCGCTCTGAAGTCCCGCGGGCACGATCATGGCAAGCGCTCGGGCAAGGTCTGCTCGGCGGAGCGCCAGGCGGGCGGCGACCCACCCGCCAAGCGACTGCCCGCAGAGCAGCGCACCCGAAATCTCGAGCGCGTCGAGCGTTGCCTCGGCGTGGGCGGTCAGGTCATCGACGGAGTAGCCCCCGCAGTGGCGACCGGTGAGCCCGTGTCCGAGCAGGTCGAACGCCACCACCCGCTGGGTCTGTGCGAGCGCTGACACGTTTGCCCGCCACGACTCGAGATGGCCGCCCCGCCCGTGCAGGAGCACCGTGGTGCGTTCGCCCTGGCCCGCCGACAGCACCCGGGTCGGCACGCCACGTACGTCGACCCACCGGATCTCGCACCCGAGAAAGTCGGTCCAGAGGCTCACAGGCGCTCGCGGAGGAAGGCCACCGTTCGCTCCCAGCTGAGGGCTGCCGCCTCGGCGTGGTAGTTCGGGTGCGTGTCGTCGTGGTAGGCGTGATTGGCGCCTGGATAGGTGTGCACTTTCACGTGCTGCCCGCTCTGTCGCGCGGCCACCTCGAGAGCGCGTACCTGGTCGAGCGGAATGACCTGATCGGATTCACCGAAGTGAGCCTGCAGCGGGCACCGCAGCGCCGGGGCGATCGCGATGCGCGAG
>JAFAYP010000586.1 GCA_019240305.1 Solirubrobacterales bacterium | reverse complement strand
CCTGACCGATCGCTACGGACCGACGTGGTTCCCGGCCACCGGGTTACCGCTGGTGGCGCTCGGGCTCATCCCGTTCGTGTTCGTCGGCGCCCACACCTCCTACGTTTGGCTGTGCGCCGCCAACTTCGTGCAGGGCCTCGGAATGGGCTTGGCGATGATGCCGAACATGACCGCCGCCATGCAGGCCGTCCCAGCTGCCGCCATCGCCCGGACAAGCACCGCGATGAACATCATCCGCCAGGCGGGCGCCTCGATCGGGACCGCCGTGCTGTCGGTGATTCTCGCCTCGGCGATCACGAGCAACCTCAGCGGGATCCTCGGCAGTCGAGCCTCGGGCTCACATTCGGGCGGGATCGCCACCCTCCAGCACCTACCGCCGAGCGCACATACCGCTATCGCAGGGCCGCTCGCCGATGCGTTCGGCTCAACGTTCCTATGGGCGCTGCTGCTCATCCTCGTCGCGCTCATCCCCGCCGTCGGAATGGCCGTCTCCGGCTGGCGCCGCCCCCTCACCACATCCCCGAGCGCTCGCCCGGTAGTCGTCGAGTAGCGACCTCGCGTGCTCGATTACGCTCGATAGCTCGAGCGATGGAAAGCCCTGCCGGCTGCGCCGATCGCCGGTCAGTCCCGCAGATACGCAGCGTGATGACGGGCGAGGGCCGGCGGCTCGCACCGATCTCCGCCCGCGGCCCGGATCTCAGAGCACGACCGAGCCACGTCACGCGTTGCGGCAACCGCAAGCGAGTCGGCTTGCTCGTTGAGCGGGTGGCCGATGTGCCCCTTGACCCAGTGCCAGCGAACCTGCTCGTGGTCTAACGCTGCAGCGGCGAGCTGGACCCAGATCTCCTTGTTCTTGACCGGGTCCCCTGCAGCCGTCTTCCAGCCCTTGCGCATCCAACCGGTCATCCAGGAGGTCATGCCGTCGTGCACGTAACGCGAGTCGGTCACGACGCACGCGCGAGACCCCGGCGGCAGCGCACGCAAGCCCTCCAGCGCAGCAGTCAGCTCCATGATGTTGTTCGTCGTGTAGGCCAGCCCACCGCTGAACTCCTCCACGACCCCGTCCTCCCAGCAGACCAGCGCCGCCCACCCGCCAGGGCCGGGATTGCGCTGGCATGCGCCATCCGTCCAGACCAGCACCTCCCCCGGCGCGGCTTGCGGAAGGTGGCCGGGCAGCGACTTCGGTCGACGTGGGCTGACCGCCATGTCCGGGATTCAACCAACCCCAGAACACGGAATGCTGCTGCTCGGCGTTGGGCGACGCCGGCAACGGCACGAAGATCGCCGGTCAGCGGTCCGAAGCTTCTAAGATCCTTGGGCCGTGCTTACCGATCGGCCTCCCGCAAGGGTGTGGAGCAATTGGGTTGGCAACCAATCGTTCACGCCGGGCTATGCCGCGGCGCCGGCCAGCGAGGACGAGGTCGCGGCGATGGTCAGCGACGCGCACGAGCGGGGGTTCAAGGTCCGCGTCGCGGGGGCGCGGCACTCGTTCACGCCGATCGTCCAAACCGACGGGCTGCTGCTCGATCTTTCCGATTTGCGGGGCGTGATCGGAACCGATGCACGCCGCAAGCGCGCGACGGCTCTGGCGGGGACCCTGATCAGGGACTTCTACGAGCCACTTTGGTCGGAGGGTCTGGCGCTCAAGAACCAGGGGGATATCGACACCCAACAGATCGCCGGCGCGGTTGCCACCGCGACCCACGGATCGGGGATTCGAAACACATGCTTCTCGGGGGCGGTTCGCGGCGTTCGGATCGTAACCGCAGGCGGCGCGATTCGTGACATCGACGAGAGCGAGCCGGAACTTCTGCGCGCAGCGCAGGTGTCCATCGGGATGCTGGGGGTGATGACCCGGCTCGAGCTCGAGGTGACTGACGCCTATCGACTCACCGAGCAGATCGACCTCTGGTCGTGGGATGCGGTGCTCGAGCGCTGGGATGAGCTCGTGCACGAGCATCGCCACTTCGGCTTCTTCTGGCTCCCCACCGAGGAGTCGGCGGCGCTCTACAACCTGTCATCCCATGACGAGACGATGGCGGACAAGTGTTACGTGAAGATCTACGACGACGCCGGGCCGGAACAACCTGACAGCGCGGTCGTGGGACGCCGGACCGATCGCTGCTACCGCATCTATCCGATGGTCTACGACCCCAACTTCCACGAGCTGGAGTACTTCGTACCGCTCGAGCTCGGGCCCGACGCGCTGTCCGCCATGCGCGATCTGATGCTTCGCCGTCTGCCCGACTCGATCTTTCCGCTGGAGGTACGCACTGTCGGACCCGACGATGCTTACCTGTCCCCGAACTACAAGACGGCTACCACCGTGATCTCGGTGTCAGGAAAGCCGGGTACCGATTACTGGGCCTATCTGCGTTCGGTCGACGCGCTTCTCTCAGAGTTCTCAGCGCGCGTTCACTGGGGAAAGCTCCATTTCCTCACCCGCGAGCGGCTTCACGCTCTGTATCCGGAGGCCGACGTGTTCATCAGGGCGCGGCGAGAGCTCGACCCGACCGGAATGTTCCTCAACGACCACCTGCGCGAGCTGTTCGCCTGACTCTCCCGGCGCCGCGGTGACTGGACCGCTGGATCGCGCGCCAATAGGGTTGCCGCTGTCCCGCAATCCAGACGAGGAGGAGTGCGTTGCAGCTCACAAAACCGGCCGGCGCCGCCATGGCCGCCGCGGCCGCACTGACCACCGGAGCGATCCTGGCCACGGGGAGCTCCGCCGCACCGACGCACGCCCACAACGCGGCCACCACCGTGCACGTCGTCGAGCACGCGATCACGGATACCGAGATTCCGACTGGCGGAGGCAAGGATGTGAAGGGCAACATCCTGACCTTCAACAACCCCGTGTTCGACGCCGCGGACAAGGAGCAGGTCGGGCACGATGAGGGCTTCTGCACCCGCATCGCCCCCAAGCAAGGCATCTGGGAGTGCCTCTGGACCACGTTTCTGAAGGCCGGGCAGATAACGGTCCAGGGCCCCTACTACGACACGCGCAACAGCGTGCTCTCGATCACGGGCGGGACCGGCGCTTACCGGACCGCTCGCGGCGAGATGGTCCTGAAATCGCGCGACGGCGGCAAGGAGTACGACTTCATCTTCAAGCTCACTTGATGAGGCGGCCATGGTGCCAGACGACCGATCCAAGACCCGTGAGCTCGCCGAGCTATCACGGCCGTCGAGGACCATGACCCGCCGGGCCTAGCGCAACCGCAGGTCGACGCCCACGCGCGGACGCGAGACTCGCTTTCGGTCCCGCACCGCCATCACGCCTCGCGGCTGGTTTTATCCCGACAGCAGTGACGCACCGAGTCGTGTCCGCGGTCAGGTGACTGCCCCTTCGCGGGCGGAAAGCACGAGCGAGACATCCAGGGTGGTCGAGTTGCAACCGCCGGCCAGCGCCTCCCGCGATCCGAAGCGCCGATGAGCGTTTCCGCTCGGGCGAACTTGAAATGGCCTCCTCCAGTGCGCGGATCAATAGGTCATGGAAACGGCCCCCCGGTGGCGGGCCGGGACGCGCCCGACCCGCCACCGGGTGCGGCTAGCAGTTGGCGACCGCTGGGTCGACGAAGGGAGTGCCGACGAGGCTTCCCGACGTTTGCCCGTTGTTGTAGAACGCGTCCGCCGAGACGTAGAACTGGTTGCTCCACGGGGCAGAGGCGATCCGGTACCACCAGGTGTTGCCGTCCGCCACCCGGAACCCAGTCACCTTGCAGGCGATTTGCACCGTTTGGTTTGAGCCAATCGACGGGCCCTCGGTGCCTCCCGCGTTGGTGTAGTTGGTCCAGGTGTGCGCGACCCCGCCCGCGGTCTCCGCCCAGGTCTGCGGCGCCGGCGGCGGAGGCGTGCTGCCCGTGGTCGTCGTAGTCGTGGTCGGACTCGGCGTCGTCACCGTCGTCACCGTCACCGTCTGAGTCGGTCCCGGTGCCGGCTGCGACGCAGGCGGAGGAGCCTGCGACTGGACGAGCGTCACCGACGGGTCCTTGAAGTGGATGTAGCCGGTGAACGCGGAGGCGGCCACCGTCCGCTGGTCGTAGGTACCGTTGAAGTGCTCGTTGTACTCCTCGACCGTGATGGTCGAGCCGTTGACCGCGACCACGTATGCCACATGGCCGTACTCGCCCTTGTTGGACCAGGCGACCGACCCGACCGCGGGGGTGGCGTTGACCAGGTAGCCGCGCTTCTGCGCGTCGGGACCCCACTCGTTGGCGTTGTCGTAGAACGGCATATTGAAGCCGTTTCGCGAATAAAGCGCCCAGGCCACGAACGACGTGCATTCGCGGTTGTACTCACGCCACTGATCCAGCACCGAGTCCTGAGGCCGGTCGCGCCACTTGGCGGGGTAGTCATCCCCGGCGGCGATTGCGGAGCCCTTGCCGCCCCGGATGATGACCTTGAGCACCTTCACCTTGGCTTTGCTGATCGGACCCTGCAGCGCCTGGCGGTGCAGCGTTCTGTGCTTGCGCGCGAGTTTGGCGGCGGCGCTCACCGTAGGCTGGGCCGCGGAGGTGGTCACCATCAGCGCGCTTGTCGTCAGCGCGACCACCAGCCCGGTCCCGACGAGCAGTTGCAGCCGCCCGTGGCGGCGTACAGACAGTCGATTCCGCAATGTGTGCTTCCCCTTATGCCGTGAGATCCCTCACGCCGGTGCGCCAGCCCGCGTCGTCCCGTGACCGCGGCGATCGGCCATTTCTCACATCAACGGCCTTTGGGCTTCCTC
>JAFAYP010000542.1 GCA_019240305.1 Solirubrobacterales bacterium | reverse complement strand
GCCCGCGCCCATGATCTCCGCCCCGATCCCCGGCTCGTGCCGCTCGGCGAACGCGTCGTCGACGCCGGCGGTCCCGTCCTTGCGTCCCAGGATCGGCGCGCCGAAGCGGGTGGCGAACATCCACTCGTGCAGCCGTCTCCCCGCGTGCCCCATGGGAGCATCGGCGCGCTGCCCCTCGCCGGTAGCGAACCCATCCAGCGAGACCGACAGGTTGTGGATCCGTGTGCGGCTCATCTACCTGCCTCCGAATTCGCTCGTCCGAACCCGAGTCATGGTCATCAGCGTCATGATCGCGAATCCCTCCTCGTTGGGCTGATCATTGTCCGGTTAGACCGGGCCGCCGCGCCGAACTCATCGGTCGATGGCACCGGACAGAGATCTCCTCCCGGGCATGTGGATTGCGAGCCGATAGCGATAGGCGCCACCGGCGCACATGTTTCGACTTGGTGCACTGGCGGGTGAGCCGGTCACGCCGGTTCGAAGCTAGGTTTGCGTGCCCTCGTGGCCGCTGATGCGATGCGCGTGCGGCCTACCCCGTCTCCCCATTTCCAATTTATACCAAAGCGAGTGCTCTCATGAGGACCTGATCCATGCCGCATAATCGCCCGCCGCAGGCTGGAGATACGAACGAGAGTGAATGAAATGGAGTCACTCCGATGGAGGTGTGGCGGTGGGTTGCTATGTGCTGGATTTCCACGAGATCGACAACTCCCATGTGGCGGTCGTTGGTGGCAAGGGCGCGCGCCTGGCCGAGCTTTGGCGGATCGACGGTGTCCGCGTACCCGATGGGTTTTGCGTTACGGCAGGGGCCTTCCAGCGGGTCCTGGCGGGAGCCCCGTCGATCGGCGATCGGCTGGATCGGCTCAATCGGCTCAGGTCGGAGGACCGGGACGGGATACGCGCGCTCAGCGCGGAGATCCGCCAGGCCCTTGAGGGCATCGCCATCCCTGAGGATCTGGCATCGGCGATCACGCGCCGGCTAGCTCGGGTCGGCGAGCATGCCGCGTACGCCGTCCGGTCCAGCGCGACGGCGGAGGACCTGCCGACAGCGTCCTTCGCCGGTCAGCACGACAGCTACCTGAACGTCGTGGGCCCGCGGGCCGTCCTCGAGCACGTGAGCCGGTGCTGGGCCTCGCTGTTCACCGAACGGGCCGTGACCTACCGCCTGCGCAACAGGTTCGAGCACCGCAAGGTCCAGATGGCCGTGGTCGTGCAGCAGATGGTCGTCCCGCAGGCTGGCGGGGTCATGTTCACGGCCGACCCCGTCACCTCCAGCCGGAAGGTCGCCTCGGTGGAGGCGAGCTTCGGCCTCGGAGAGGCGCTGGTCTCCGGCCTGGTGAACCCGGACACCTTCAGGGTGCGTGACGGCGAGGTCGTCGAGACGGCGGTCGCGCCGGCGCGGCAGGAGCAGCCCGCGCTCACGGACGGGCAGGTCCTATGGCTCGTGCAACTGGGCCGACGGATCGAAGCGCATTTCGGCCACCCGCAGGACATCGAATGGTGCCTGGCCGAGGGCGAGTTCTGGATCGTTCAGAGCCGGCCGATCACGACGCTGTTCCCGATCCCCGAGGCCTCCGACCGAGAGAACCACGTGTACGTCTCGGTCGGTCACGGGCAGATGATGACCGATGCGATGAGGCCTCTGGGGGTCTCCGTGTGGCAGCTGACGGCGATGGCGCCGATGCACGAGGCGGGTGGCAGGCTGTTCGTCGACGTCACCCGACAGCTGGCTTCGACGACGACTCGGGCGGGTCTTCTGGAGGTCATGGGGAGGGGCGATCCACTGATCGCCGACGCGCTGCAGACCATCGTCGATCGCGGCGACTTCCTGCCTTCGCTCCCAGACCAGGCTCCGGGCGGCCCGCCGGTCGGAGGCATACCCACTGAGATAGGCACCGATCCGGCGATCGTCACCGAGCTGATCGAGCGCAACGAGGTCTCGATCGTCGCGCTGGAGCGCGAGATCCAGACGAAGGCCGGGCCGGCGCTGTTCGACTTTCTGCTCGAGGCCTTCCAGGAGCACAAGCGAGTCCTCAGCGATCCGTTGAGCGTGCAGGCGATCATGGCCGGGATGCAGGCCACGTGGTGGCTCAATGAGCACTTGGAGGCGTGGCTGGGCGAGAAGAACGCGGCTGAC
>JAFAYP010000526.1 GCA_019240305.1 Solirubrobacterales bacterium | reverse complement strand
GAATGGATGTAGCTGGCGATCGCCGCGAGCGAGTTGTAGATGAAGTGCGGCGAGATCCGCGCGCGCAGGGCGTGCAGCTCGGCCTTGGTCAGGCGTTCCTCCTGGGCAGCGACCAACGACAGCTCCACCTGAGCCGAGACCAGCGCCGCTGCCTCTCCGACCACGCGCGTGTCATCCAGGCGCAGCCGGCGATCGCGTTCGTACAGCGCGATCAGCGCCCCCACGTGGCGCTGCTGGATGATCAGCGGCGCGACCACGGCGCCGCCTATGTCCGGCGCCAGCGGCGATGCGCCCTTCGGCTCGACGTAGATGCGGCCGTCCCCGACCCTGCGCGAGAGCTCGAGCAAGCGGACCACACTCAGCTCGGAGCCGCCCGCGCCGTCGACGGCCAGCACGCGATCGCCGTCGGTGATGGCCAGCGCCGCGGCCTGCGTGAGCGCGCGCAGGTGCGGAGCGGCCTTCCGCGCGCTGGGGCCATCGAGACCACGCCGCAGGTGCGGCAGCGTCGCGGTGGCGTGGTGCAGGGCGGTGCGCATCGCCTCGCTCTCGGGCCTCAACACCCGCCGGGGCGCGGACATCAAGCGCCACGCGCCCAGCCCCGAGGCGGTTATCGCGAGCACGAGCACGACAGCGAGCGCAGGTTCCATGGCCCAGCTTCAGTTCTCCTCACCGCGACGCGTCGCCCTCCCATTGAGCGACTCGCCGCGGACAGGATATTCCGTACCGAGCGCCCGCGCCGGTCACCGCGGCGGCGCGGACGCCCTCTGATCGAGATTCTCAGCCGACCGTCACCGCCCTTCGTCCAAGAGCAGGCCCAGCGGGATGGCGTTCGCCATCGCCTGATATCCGGCGTCGTTCGGATGCAGATGGTCGCCGCTGTCGTACTGCGGCGCCATCATCGTCGGATCGCTCGGGTCGGCCACGACCCGGGCAAAGTCGATCACGCCGTCGAACGCCCCGCTGGTCAGGATCCAGTGGTTGACCGCCTCCCGCTTGGCTTCGCCGGCGGTCGAGTAATAGCCCGCCCCCTTGAACGGGGTCAGCGTGGCGCCGAAGATCTTCAGCCCCACTGCATGGGCCTGAGCGATGATCTGCTGGTAGCCGGCGATGATCTGCGCCGCCGACACGTCGGGGAGCGGGTTGGTCACCGGACTGGGCGGGGTCACGCTGAAGCCGATGTCGTTGATCCCCATCAGCAGAATGACCTCCTTGGCGCCCGCGCGGTCGACGACGTCGCGGTCGAAGCGGGCCAGCGCGTTCACGCCGCAGCACAGATCGCTGGTCAGCACGCGGTCGCCGCTGATGCCCTCATCGGCCACGGCGAGCGTGTTATGACGGGAATCCAGCCGCCGCGCAAGGTCGTTCGGCCAGCGGGCATTGGCGCCCACCGTCGAGTTGAACCCGTCGGTGATCGAGTCGCCGAAAGCGACCAGCGTGCCGAGGTTGTCGTCGTAGCTCGACACGTCGACGGAATCGATGAAGAACCACGACTGCGTCTGCCCGGTGTAAGCGCTCCCGCCGCTGTCCGAGGTGTGATCTCCACCGGCCACGTAGTTGGTCTGCACCCCCAGCGCGTGCTGGGTCGCCGGTCCCGTCGCCTGTGGAAGGTAGACGCTGACGTCGAGGTCCTGCAGCCGGGGGACGTACATCCGTACCGGGTCGCTCAGCGCCTCGGACCCGTCCGGGATCTGGATGGAACGCTGCCCCCCGAACGTGAGTGGCACGGTGGGGCCGGCCGTGGCCGCGCCGGTGCCCGCCACCGCGATCGACGCCGAGCCGATTTGCAGCGGGGTAGTTCCAAACGTATTGGTGAAGCGCACCCTGACCAAATCACCGCTCACGCTGGTGAACACGATGTTGCGGACCGTTTGGTTGTTGAAGCCGGTCGCCGCCGGGGTGCCCGGGACGGCGACCTGGGGGCTCGCGGCCCAGGTGGACACCCAGCCGGCGTGGTCCCGGCCTCCGGACTGGTCGCCTTCGTGTCGCGTCGACTGGCCGTGGTTGGACGCCGCCGACGCCAGGCCCATCGGAATCACGCCGGCGCAGATGACCGCGCCCGCGACCGGCAACCAGCGCGACCGCCAGATTCGAATGCTCAGTGCGCGCACATGCTCTCCCTCCATCGGTTATGCGGCCCTCCCGGGTGGACCGTAGGACCGAGCCCGGCTTCCGAAAAGGCCAATTCGACCGCCGGTAGGCGCGACGCGATGAACGGCGTGAACCGCGCGATGAGCGGTGCACCACACGAGGGGCCGAATCGTTGCCGGCCCCGTGTCCTCGCCTCGAGGATTCAGCGCGCCTGGACGGTGAACCAGAGCCCGCCCCGGGGGCCGAGCGTGGGCGTCGTAACGACCTGCGGGTCCTCCGAAGAGCGCGGCTCGAAGCGCACGCGGGTCAGCAGGACCGCCGCCAGAGCGCGGAGCTCGTACTCGCCAAAGCGCTTGCCCAGGCACATGCGCGAGCCTCCGCCGAACGGGATGTAGGCGCCTCGCGGCAGGGCCGCCTCGCGCTCGGGAAGGAAGCGGTCCGGGTCGAAGCGGAACGGATCGGGATACAGCTCCGGGAGGTGATGGGTGGCCCAAGAGGAGTACTGCACCCCGATCTCGGCCGGCACGTTCACGCCGGCGAGGGTCACATCGCGCGTGGTCCGGCGCGGCCCCACCCAGGCAGCCGGGTAGCAGCGGAGCGTCTCCTTGAGTGAGCGCTCGAGCACGGGCAGCGCCGGGCCATCGAGCACCGCGGCGCTCGGCGCCTCCCGGCCGACGACGCGATCGAGCTCATCCTCGACCGCAGCTCGCGCCGCCCGGTTGCGGCCGAGCGCGTGGATCAGGAACGTGAAGGTGGTGGTCGTCGTGTCATGCCCCGCGAACAGCAGCGTGACCGCCTGATCGCGCACGACCCCGGTGGGCAGGGGCGATCCACCCTCGTCGGTCGCCGACAACAGCAGCCCAAGCACGCCGCGTCCGGCGTGGCCGCGACGCCTGCGGTCCTCGATCTCGGCCCGCACGAGCTCATCTAGCCGGCGGCGGGCGGCGATCGCCCGCCGCAGCGGGCCGCCCGGCACTGGCAGCATCTGGAGCAGGACGGGCTCGCCATGGATGGCCAGGGACGCCTCGAACGCCCTCGCCAGCATCCGCTCGCGCCCGTCGGTGGCGTCGAGGCCGAGTAGCCCGCGCAGCGCGATCCGCAGCGCCAGCTCGCGCACCCAGTGGTAGATCTCCACCACCTGCCCGTCCTCGAGG
>JAFAYP010000435.1 GCA_019240305.1 Solirubrobacterales bacterium | reverse complement strand
GAGGCTGGACCGGCGGCTTCAGGGGCAAGGGCGACACGGGCCGCGATGCTAGGCGATGCGCGGTCGATACGATCCGGTCATGACCTCCGCGCACGGCACGGTCGCCGAACAGGAGTACCTCGAGATGCTGTTCTGGCTGTTCGAGGCCGGCCTGCCGATGACCGGCGCGAACCTGGCCCGGGCCATGCAGCTCTCCGCCCCGACCGTGCATGAGATGCTCGGCCGCCTGGAGCGCGACGGCTATATCGCCCGCAACGCCGAGCGGATGATCGAGTTCACACCATCCGGGCGCGAGCACGCCGAGCAGATCGTCAGCCGTCACCGGATGATCGAGCGGTTTTTGACCGACGTCGTGGGCGTGCCGTGGGACGACGTGCACGAGGAGGCCGAGCAGCTCGAGCACGCGATGACGCCCCGCTTCGAGGCCTACGTCCGCGCCTCGGTGGGCGACGCCAAGACGTGCCCCCACGGGCACCCGATCCGGGTCGGCGAGCGGATCGACGGGGTGCCCCTGGCCGACTGCCAGCCTGGGGCCAAGGTGACGATCCTACGGCTCGAGAACGAGGCCGAGGACCTCCTGCACTACCTGAAGGACGCCGGGATCGCGCCGGGTCTGCGCGGGGAGGTGGCTTCCAACGACGGCGACACCGTGTCGGTGTCCTCCGCCGGCGACGGCGGGCTGGCCACGGTCACCGCGAGCGTGGCCGAGACGGTCTCGGTGCTTGCCGATCCCTCGCCGCCGCCCCGGACCGCCTTACCCGAGCAGCTCGTGCTGAGCCGGGAGCGTTGGGGGCGCTAGGGGGTCGGCGACGGGAGCGCTCGTTGACTTGCGAGACAGCGGCGCATCTGGTCGAAGATCACCGGGTGGTTGAGCAGGTCGAAGTGGTTGGCCCCACCCAGGTGGTAGTAGTGCTCGATCGGGAAGCGCATGCGGCTGCCGCGGCCCGCGTGGGCCCAGGCGCTCGGCTTTAGCACGAGCAGGTCGCCGATGATCCGCCCGACCGTGGCGTCGGCCTCACGACTAAGCGTGGCGCAGATGAAGTAGTGGCGGGCGGTCGGTAGGAACGGGATCTCCCGCGAGGTGTTGCGCAGGAACGCGTCGCAGTCCTGATCCATCCAGCACTCATCGACCAGGTAGCCGTAGCGCAGGTCCTTGATCCCCTCGCTGCGGAGGTTCAGGGCGCGAGCGAGCGGTCGCGTCTCGGGCAGCCGGGCCAGGGCGGCGGTGGCGGCCCCCACGGCCTGCTCGAGCGGTGCGCCCCGATGCGGCGTGCCCAGCGTGAACACGTGGCGGACCTTGGCCACGCACGCGCTGTCGGCCCCGTAGTGGCAGGCGCTGCGCCCGACCAGGCCCCCCATCGAGTGGCCGATCAGGACCACCTCGTCGACCGGAACCGGCCACTGCGCGACGAGGCCCTCGAGTACCCCGGACAGCTCGCGCCCGTTCTCGGAGATGTGGCGGCCGGTGTTGTAGCGCAGGTACACCGGCGTGTAGCCGAGCTCCACCTCCATCCGGTGCCCGTACGGGACGTGCTGGCCGGCGCCGAGCTTCCAGGCCTCATCGGTCTCGCACAGGCCGTGCACGAACACGGCAATACGCGGCTTGGCGTTCGGGTAGGCATGGCGCAGCCCGGTGCGGGAGATCTCGACGTTCTCGCTCCGCCGACGCACGGCCATCCCGAGCGCGAGGGGGTTATGCCGGCGCACCAGCGTGTCGCCGAAGGCGCCGTTCAGGGTGCTGACCACGAGCCGGCCGGCCGCAGAAGCCTCGATCGAGCGGGCGGCGGGCGACTGCGCGCGGCTCGCGGCGTTCGCCCCGGCCCGGACCACGCTACGGGTCAGCTCGCTGGCCGCCGAGTAGGCGCCGCGGGCGATCCGGTCGTGGGCCACCCTGACCGGCAGCGCGGCCGGGCCGACGCGGCTCCAGACCCGTCCGGCGATACCCGCGTGGAACTCCTGGATCTGCCGGGCGGCGCCCGCAGCGGCCTCGGAGGCCAGATCTCCTAGGGCAGCGATCTCCTCACGGCGCATCCACGGTCTCCGCGTGCCTCACCTGCTCGTAGGCCTCGGCGAGGCGCTTGACGCCCTCCTCGATCTCGGCCGGGGTGACGCCGGAGTAGGCGATGCGCAGGCTCGACTCGGCCCCGGCGAGCACGAAGTCAGAGCCCTTGACGAACAGCACGCCGCGCTCGGCGGCGGCCTCGAACAGCGCGCCCACGTCAGTCCCCCGGGGCAGGTCGATCCACAGGAAGTAACCACCGCTCGGCTTGACGAAGCGCGCCTCGGGCAGCTCGCTGCTCAAAGCCTCGCACAGTGTCTCGGCCCGCTCGCGCAGGGCGTTTCGCACGTTCTCGATCGAGCGCTCGAGCGCCCCCGAGAGGCAGAACTGGTGGACGATCGCCTGGGAGACCATGTTCGGCGAGATGTAGGTGTGGGTCGCGATCTTCACCACCCGGGCGATCACCTCGGCCGGCCCGACCAGATAGCCGACGCGGATTCCCGGGCACACGGTCTTGGAGAATGACGAGGCGTAGACGACGGACTCGCTCTGGTCCATCGAGAGCATCGTCGGCAGGGGCGCCCCTTCGAAGCGAAGCGCCACGTACGGGTCATCCTCGAACACCGTGAATCCGTGGTTGCCGGCGAGCTCGAGCAGCACCTCGCGCTTCTCGGCCGACAGCGTGTACCCGGCGGGGTTCTGGAAGTTCGGGATGATGTGCGCGAGCTTGGGCCTCGCCCCGGCAGACAGCACGCGCTCCATGGCCGCCACGTCGATGCCGTCGGGCTCGAGCTCGACCATCCGCACGTCCGCTCCCCGCTGGCGCAGGGAGAGCAGCGTCCGGTCGTAGGTCGGGCGCTCGACGATCACCGAGTCGCCGTCCTGCACCAGCGCGTCGAACAGGAAGGCGTCGGCCTGCATCGAGCCGTTGGTCACCACCACCTGCTCGGGCGCCACCTGGTGGCGCTCGGCGATCCACTCCCGCAGCGGCGGATAGCCGATCGCCGTGCCGTATGCGGTCATGCCGCCGGGGTCGGCTGTGAAGGCGCTGTCGGCGGCGGCGCGCAGGCCCTCCACGTCGACGATGTCGAGCGAGGGTGCGCCGCGGGCGAACGAGATCGACTTGGCCACGATCCTAAGACTACGGACTGCGCCCGTCGAGACGCACCTCGATGATCGCCCGGTCGGTTCCCTCGTACCCCCGGATGACGACGTCGCGCACCCCCGGCAGGCCAGAGACCGCCTGCTCGAACGCATGCAGGGCCTGGAGATTTACGAACGGCGCGGCCGACAGCGTCACGTCCCGGCTATCCGGCGCACGGCGCACGGCGCGCCGGGTCGGCTCGGACGCGGTCGCCCCAACCAGTACCTGCTCGTAGCCGGCCAGCAGCTCGCGCGTCGAGGCGAGCAGCCGTGCCGAGAGCTCGCTCACAGCCTGAGCCTGCGGCGTCTGCGGCACGTGCGGGATGGGCGGCGTCTGCGGCACGTGCGGGGTGGGCGGCGTCTGCGGCGTCGGCGGCACCTGCGGCTCGGACGCGGCGGGCGCGGCGACCCGCGGCGCGGTGCCGGGGTCAGGCGCCTCGGCCCGCGGAGCAGCCGGCTGCGGCTCGTCGTCCAACACCGGTGCCGGCTCGCGATCGGGCGCCAGCTCCACCTGGATGTCACGCAGC
>JAFAYP010000331.1 GCA_019240305.1 Solirubrobacterales bacterium | reverse complement strand
AGGTGAGTGCGCATGGCCAGCTCGGCGGCCTCCGAGTCGCCCGCCGCGATCGCCTCCACGATCGCGCTGTGCTCGCCGAAGGAACACTCGCTGCGCCCGGGCAGCAGGATCGTGCGGTACTGGAAGCGCACGAGCTGGAACTTGAGCGTGGCGATCAGCCGGACCGCGGTGCCGTGCTGCGAGATCTCGAGGATTCGGCCGTGCAGCACCGCGTTCTCATCCGATGCACCCGGCAGGTCGCCGGCATCCAGGCGCCGGCGCATGCCCTCCAGGACCTGCCTCAGGCCCTCGACGTCTGGAGCCGTCGCGTTGCGAGCCGCGTGCCGGGCGGCGATGCCCTCGAGCACCGCGCGCGTCTCGAGAATCTCAACCGCCTCGCGCGCGCTCACGAGGCGTACCCGGGCTCCGCGATGGCGCTCGTGCTCGACCAGGCCCTCGTGCTCGAGCCGCGCGAGCGCGGTGCGTACGACCGAGCGACCGACCCCGAGCTCACGGGCCACGTCAACCTCGATCAGGCGCTCTAAGGGCTGAAAGCGGCCACTGGCGATTGCCTCGCGCAGCCGGTCCTCCGGGCGCCGCGGCTCGTCCGAAGCGCGCGCCGTCACGACCGCCCCGGCCACATTGTCAACAATCTCGTCAACCATCGCCCGCGCAGCTTATAGCGAGCGGCAACGGCACGCCCGATGTCGTGTGCTGAGGCGGAGCTGAGTCGTGCACCTAGCGCGCCCGCCGCGCCAGGTATACCGCGGTGAAGATAGGCCCGAGCACGAGGAAGGCAAAGAGGCCGAGCGAGAGGATCTGGTGCAGGGTGCTCGGACCGCCAACGCAGTGCTGGGGGCCGCCGTTGAGGCTCGTGCATGTCTGAGGCGTCGAGAGGTCCAACAGGACGAGGATCGCCGTGGGCAGCCCGCCCGGGACGATCAGGGTGCCGATCAGCTTGTCGCGCACCCTCCAGGCGCGCGAGGTCCAGAGCATCACCGCACCAACGATCCAGCCGACGAACACGATGAAGCCGCCGGCGAGCAGGAGGACGATCGCCACCCACTCCTGCGTGCCGGGCCCCTGGCGAGGCGCCGGCTGATCGGGGCTCTGCGCCGCGACGATGTCCTCGGGCTCGCCCAGCCGGTCCAGCACGGTGAGCACTTCGGCATCGGACATCTGCGGATCGGTCGCCTCGGCCAGGTGGGCGTTGATCTCCGCGACCAGCTCACGCCGCTCGCCGCGAGGCAGACTTCGGGCCGCGTGCTCGAGGCGCTCGAGGTAGTCCGCCGCGAGGGGATGCAACGTCATCGTCGTCATGTGAGTGCTCCTGTGTCGAGCAGCCGGTCGACGGAGTCCCTGAATCGCGTCCATTCCGCGGTGAACGCGCTCAGCAGGGAGTGCCCCGCCGGTGTCAGCCGGTAGTAACGCCGGGGCGGCCCGGACGGCGACTCGCGCCACGTGGTCTCCACCACGCCTTCCTTGCGCAGTCGGCCGAGGAGGGGATACAGCGTTCCTTCCGTGGTCACCAGCCCGTCGGCCTCCGACAGCGCGCGGACGATCTCGAAGCCATAGCGCTCGTCGCCGCGCAGCATGGCGAGCACGCAGAACTCGAGCACGCCCCGGCGCAGCTGGGAGATTGCGCTGTCGCCGATCGCTACCATGCAGTACAAGGTAGCTGGTGGCGGAAGGTAAGTCAAGCCCGGGGCGGGAGACCAGCGGCGGGTCTGCGCGTGCATAACTCGTCACGGCGCGCGATCGCCGACTCGTGTGACGGGATATGCATCCACCGGATGCATTAGTCGTCACGGGCGCGGCAGAGCGGCCGCCGTGACGAGTTGTGCACGCCGCTCAGGCGGTGCGGCCGGGGTCGACGACCGCGACGCGGTCCTCACCCGGCGCGAGCACGATGTCGTTCTGTAGCGAGACCCACTCGCCCTCGACGCCGGCGGCCCGCTCGGGATCATCGGCGGAGCGCTCGACGAAGTTGCGCACGAGCGAGGGCTTGACCGCGAACACCGTGTCGGAGTCCAGGTACTTGCTGGTGGAATCGAAGATGTGGGTGGTGACGGTCTTGTAGCCGGGGGCCCGCACGATCATGTGGATGTGGGCGGGGCGCCATGGGTGGCGGCCGGTGGCGGCCAGCATGCGGCCCACCGGGCCGTCGTCGGGGATCGGGTAGGGCACCGGGCGCACGGCGACGAACGCATAGGTGCCGTCGTCGCGGGTCAGGTAACGCCCCCGGAGATGATCCTCCTCGGCCTCGGGCCGCTGGACGGCGTAGAGCATGTCGGCGCCGTTCTGCCACACGTCGAGCTCGGCGCCGGGGATCGGGGTTCCGGAGCCGTCGAGCACGCGGCCGTAGACCAGCGCGGGCACGCCGGCCCCCGGCTCGAGAACCATGCTCTCGCCGTACTCGCGCTGCGGCGAGCCCGGCACGTAGAACGGGCCCAGTACCGTCGATTCGGTCGCGCCGGGCGGCAGCTCGTGGGCGAGCGCGTCGACCAGCATCGAGAGCCCAAGTGCATCCGACCACAGGATGAACTCCTGGCGGCGAGCGTCGGTGATCTCGCCGGTGGCGGTCAGCACGGCGATCATCTCCCGCCACTCCTCCTCGGTCAGCGACACCTCGCCGGCGAACGCGTGCAGGTGACGGACCAGGCTCTGCATGAGCTCGCGCAGGCGTGGATTGGCACAGCCGTCGAAGCTGGCCACCGCCGCGCTGGTGATGTCGGCCGGGGTGGTCTTGCGGGCGTCGGTGGTCGCCATGGCCTACTCCGCCGCCACCACCGCTTCTACGAGCAGTGGCTCTCCGCGTGCCGCCAGGGTCGGCATCAGCTCATCGAGGGTGGAGATCAACTCGTCGTGCGTCTCCACACGCAGCGAGGGGCAACCGAGGGCGCGCGCGACCGCGCCGACATCGACCGACTCAAACGACGGCCACGGAGCCGCCCGGCCGGCCCGTCGGGCCAGGCCGTCCATGACCGCGTATCGACCGTTGGCCAGCACCACGAGGAGCACGCCGACGTCGTAGCGAGCCGCGCTCCACAGCGCCTGGATCGCGTACATGGCCGAACCGTCCCCCAGCACGGCGAGGACCGGGCGCTCCGGCAGGCCCATGCGCAGCCCGATCGAGCCGGCCAGCCCGAACCCGAGGCAGCCGTTGGCCGTGCTCAGGAAGCCGAACGGGATGCGCACCGGGATGCGCTGGTAGAGCTCGGGCTGGCTGGACGGGCACTCCTCGACCAGCAGCGCATCCTGCGGCAGCCGCTCGGCGATCGCATCCAGCACGTGACCGGGGCGCAGCGGCTCGCCTGCCGCCGGCGGGGCCAGGGGCGCGGGGCGCCGCACCGGCTCGGGCGGGGTGCCGGAGCGCTCGGCAAGGACCTCGACCAACGCCCGGCACGTGGCGCCCACCGGCGCGACCACCGCCAGCTCGCACGGGCTGCGGTGCGCCTCTGCCGCCTCGGAGGTGAGCACGGCGACGCGCGTGTCCGGCTCGACGAGCGCGATCGGCTCGTCGTAGATGTAGGCCCGAAAGGCGTTGGTGCCGATCGTGAGCACCACGTCGTAGAGCGCCAGGACGTCGTGCATGAGCCGCCGCTGCCAAGGCAGGTGGCCGGCGAACAGCCGGTGATCCTGCGGAAAGCCCACGCGTCGACTGAACGCCTCCTGCCACACCGGGCAGCCGAGGTGCTCGGCCAACGCCAGCACGTCGTCCCACTCCTCCCCCTCGGGGGCGCCGATGATGAGCGCGGGAGACTCGGCCGCGTCCAACAGCTCGGCCAGCTCGGCCACCTGGCTCGCGGCCACCCCGTGCGGGCGCAGGACGCGGGCCGGCGCTCCGGCGGCCGTCTCGTCGGCCGCCTGGTCCCAATCGCCCATCGGCACCACGACCAGCGCGGGGCCGCGGGCCGCCATCGCCTCGTGGTAGGCGCGAGCGATCGCACCGGGCACATCCTGGGCGCGGCTCGGGAGCTGGCGCCAGATCGGATACTCGCCCGCCAGGCGCTCGAGGGCCCGGCCGGTGAGGAACGGCTCGAAGGCGATCTGCCGGCGATCCTGCTGCCCGACCACGATCACCAGCGGGGCGCGGCAGTCGCGGGCGTTAGCGATGGCGTTGATCGCGTTGCCCAGGCCGGCGGCCGTGTGCAGGTTGACGAATGCCGGCTCGCCGCGGGCCAGCGCGTATCCCGAGGCCATGCCAACCACTGAGCCCTCGTGGAGCCCGAGCACGAACTGGATATCGGAGGGCAGGTCGGTGAGGAACGCGATCTCGGTCGAGCCCGGATTGCCGAAGATCGTGGTCAGCCCGTGGCGGCGCATGACCTCGAACGTGGCGTCGCGCACGGTCGGCCCGGCGAGCGCCTGCCGGCTGCCGTTGCCCTGGCCAGCAGTGGGCTTGACCCCCGTGCTCTGGCTCATCGCGCTGATCCTACTCGCCGGTTACGCACGACCAGGGCCGGGCCGTCCGGTAGTGTTCGCATGCCGAACGTAGGCGCGCAATGACCGACAAACCCGCACAGAACTCGGATTTCGTCCAGTCCCTCGAGCGAGGGCTGGCGGTGATCCGCGCCTTCGACTCCGAGCATCGCGAGCTGGCCCTGAGCGAAGTGGCGCGCTCCACCGGCCTGACTCGGGCGGCGGCGCGACGCTTTCTACTCACGCTGGTCAAGCTCGGCTACGTCAACTTCTCGCAGGGCCGCTTCTCGCTACGTCCTCGCGTGCTCGAGCTGGGCTATGCGTACCTGTCGAGCTTGAGCCTGCCCGAGGTGGCCCAGCCGCACATGGAGAGCCTGGTCGCCCAGGTCAACGAATCGTGCTCGATCTCGGTGCTCGACGAGCTCGACATCGTGTACGTGGCGAGGGTTCCCACCCGCCGGATCATGAGCATCACGCTTGCGGTCGGCACACGGCTCCCGGCGTTCGCCACCTCGATGGGTCGAGTGCTGCTGGCCGGACTGCCCGACGACGAGCTAAAGGAGCGGCTGTCCCGGATCGAGATCACCCCGCTGACCTCGCGCACGGTCAAGGACAAGGAGGCGCTGCGGGCAATCCTGGCTACAGTACGGCGCCAGGGCTACGCGGCCACCGACCAGGAGCTCGAGGAAGGACTGCGTTCCCTCGCCGTGCCCCTGCACGGGCCCTCGGGAGCTGTGACTGCGGCCCTCAACCTCTCGGTGCACGCCAGCCGGGCATCGATGGCCGCCATGCGGCGCGACTTCCTCCCGCTGGCGCTACGCGCCGCGACCGCGATCGAGGAAGATCTGCGCGGAACGAGCGACCGCCGGGGTGGCTCGTTCGCGCTGCCCCAGGCGTGAGCGGCCGCCGTGCGGACCGGGTCCTCGCGCCGTACGGGCAGCCGATAGGCCGTCTCTGAGCATCGCACCGGGGGCGAGATCGACCGCGGCACGGACTCTGCCGTCCTCGATCCCGACCGCATCCAGCACCGCGGCGGCGGCCGTCAGCTGGGGCGGCCTGGCGGGCGAGTGCGCGTCGGACGCGAGCACGAACGGCAGCCCCGTGCGGACCAGCGACAGCGCCTTCTCGCGGGCCTGCATTCCGTGATCTCCGGTCACCGAAGACGCGTTCAGTTGGAGGACCGCCCCTTGCTCCACTTCCAGGCGCAGAGTCGGAAGGGAGGTTGCCGGCGAGCGCTCGGGATGACCGATCAGCACGTCGAAGCCACGATGGCGAAGCTCCCGGGCCGCCGCCTGGAGCGTGCCCTCGCCACCGACTAGAGGTGCCTCGAGCAACAACCAGCGCGCCCCCGGCGGGCCATGGGCGAGCAACTCGAGCTGGGACTGGTCAAGCGACCCGACGTCGTCGGGGGCCAGCTCGCCACCGCTGTGCAGCTCGAGCCCGATCCCCGCGTCGCGCAGCACGGCCTGTAGGCGTGCGGTCACCCCGTCGAGCGCTTCGACCTCGACCAGCCGAACGTGCGGCGTGGCCACGACGCATGAGGTCCCGTCCTCGACGGCGAGGCGGGCGAGATCGATCGCCTCCTGGTCGTCGACCGGGCCGTCGTCAACGCCCGGAAGGAGGTGGAAATGCAGTTCGGTCCGCACGCTGACTCAGCTACCCCCGCCAAGGTTGCTTTCCCACCGAGAGTGGGTTTGGCGTCGAGCTGGTGGGACATTATGTGGGCAAGGCCGCTGCGATGCGCTACTCGCCTCGTGCCGGCGCATACCAGCAAAGCCTGGGACGGACACGGGTCGCTATCGGCCTTCGTACGGACCTCGCGTGGCATTCCCACCACATCGGAGGTCCAAATGGCTGTCGCTACCTTCTCTTCCCGCGATCTCGTCCGGCTACCCGACGACGAGCTGCTTCGGATCTACTACCTGGACCGCGAGCCGCTGGCCCGCGAACAGCTCGTCAAGCGTTTTCTCCCGTTCGCGCGCAAGCTCGCACTTCGCTACGTGCACAGCCGCGAGCCGCTGGACGACCTCGTCCAGGTCGCGTGCGTCGGGCTGCTGAACGCGATCGATCGCTTCGAGCCCGGCCGCGGGAAGAAGTTCACGAGTTTCGCCGCCCCCACGATCGTCGGAGAGCTCAAGCGTCACTTTCGTGACAAGGGATGGACCGTGCACGTCCCGCGCGACCTCCAGGAGCGGGCCCTGGCGGTCAGCCGCCATACCGAGCGGCTGTCGGCGCGGCTCGGCCGCTCCCCCACCCTGGACGAGCTCGCGGACGCGCTCGACTCCACGATCGAGCAGGTGATGGAGGCCATCGACGCCGCCCACAACTACCACCCGGCATCGCTCGACGCACCGGTTACCCACGACGGCGAGGATCGCTGCGCGTTGGCCGAGACGCTGGGCACTGAGGACTCCGGCTTCGAGCTGGCCGAGCACCGCCAGGCCCTGGCCGCCAGCTGGTCGACGCTCAGCGACGTCGAGCGGGAGGTGCTCAGCCTCCGCCTCGTCCACGAGCTGACCCAGCGCGAGATCAGCCAGCGCATCGGCTGCTCGCAGATGCACGTTTCGCGGCTGCTGCGCCGGTCGATGAGCCGGCTGGACGCGGCCGCGACCGCTGCATAGACGGGCGGCCGCGCCTGGCAGCGGCGAGGGCCGTGGCCATCGGGCGCTTGCGCTCGCGCGCTTTGGGTACCTCTCTTAGTACCAGGAGCGCTATGAGTGGAGAGATCGACGCACCGTGGGTCCGACTAGAGCTGACCAGCCGGCCTGAGGCGGCCAGACTCGTCCGCAGCATGTCCAGCGCGGCGGGCGCTGCTTTGGGATTCGATCCGGAGCTGCTCGCCGACGTAAACACAGCGGTCACCGAGGCCTGCAACAACGTGATCCTGCACGCCTACGGCGATGGGACGGGCCCGATGTCGGTCGAGCTTCGCTCCGGCGAGGGCGGGGTGGAGGTGAGGGTGTGCGACCAGGGAGACGGCATTCGCAACACCATGCCCGATCACACCGGGCTCAAGGTTGGGCTGGCTCTCATGAGCGCGGTGGCAGACCGCGCCGAGTTCATCAACGTCCCGGACGGGGGGACCGAGGTGCGGCTGTCGTTCCGACCCCCGGCCGGGCCCCGAATCCCCGCTTCATCCGACGATCGCCGCAGCACCGATGGCTCCTCGGCCTGGCAGGCCGAGCTGCATTCCGGCCTGAATGGGGACGTGGTGCTCACGGTCTCGCCGGTGGCGCTGCTGGGGCCGGTGCTCGGACGCATCGGCCGCGCTCTGGCGCCCAGCGCAGGCTTCTCGCTCCAGCGCTGCTACGACGTGTTCCTGCTCAGCGATGCGATCGGCGCCCACGCCGAGCGGGCGGCCACCAGCGCGTCGATCAGCGTGGCACTCGGGGCGCACGATCAGCGGCTGGACTTCGCGCTGGCCCCGCTGCGCGTCGGCACCAGCGCGTGCCTGGAGCAGGACGGTTCGCCGGCACTCGGGGACACGCTAGCCGCGCTGTCCGAAGAGCTCGCGTTCGTCACGCGCGACGGCCACGAGACCCTGCGGGTCTCGATGCGCGATCCCCTCCGGAACTAGGTTTCGGTCTCTGCCTGGCGCCACGAAGTCCCGTGCGCCTCGACCAGCTCGCCCGGCGAGTCGACGATCGTCAGGCCCTCGGCCACACCGGTCAGCTCGAACAGGCGCTGGACCTGATCGCCGCCCCGGATCAGGGCAAAGCGCTGAGACGAGTCGTGGGCTCGCTGCTGGGCGCGAAGCACCCCGTGTAAGCCGGTCGAGTCCATGAACTCGACCGCCCTCAGATCGATGATGATCAGCTCGACCTCGGGCGTCAGCTCATCCATGGCCCGTTCCAGGGCCGGCGTTGAGACCAGATCGAGCTCCCCGCTCAGCGCAAGCCTGACCACACCCCCGGTGATGTGCGTCTCTACGGCGAAATTGCTCTGCATGCTCCCGCTCTCCAACCCAGGCCGTCGCGGCCGGGCCTGCTGCCGTATTTGGTGGATGTGGTGGCCCCGGTGGTGACCCGTAGAGGTCGGATCGCCGCCGTTTCCAGCTACAAGACATCCCATCTGCCCAACGGAGCAGTGAGCACGAACAACGCTAGCACTCCCACGGAGGGGCGACCCGGATAATCCGAGTCCTCAGGCGCCGTCTCGACGTGGAGCGCTGGTCAGGTAGGTGGCGCTGAAGTCCTTATCACCGTGGTCCTTGGCCCCCTCGGCGAGGCGACGGCGAATCGTGCTGAACAGCGGCAGGTCGAGCTCGTGCCGCTGGGCGGCCTCCTCGATCAGCCGGGCGTCCTTAGCGGCCAGGGTGAGGCGGAACGAAGGATCGAACTGGCGCTGCATGATCGCCTTGCTCTTCATTCGCAGGTAGGGCAGATCGAGGGTGCCGCCCTCGATAGCGTCGAGCAGCAGCTCCGGGTCGAGACCGAGGCCCTCGGCCAGCGCGATCGTCTCGGCGACGCCTTCGACGACGGTCAGCACCCAGCTGTTGGCCACCATCTTCAGGCGCGTCCCCGCCCCCGCCTCCCCCACCCAGATCGTCTTCTG
>JAFAYP010000074.1 GCA_019240305.1 Solirubrobacterales bacterium | reverse complement strand
GAGCCGCGCCGCCACACCCTCGCCCGCCTTGGCCACCACCGACAGCGCCGCGATCACCTCGCCGCTCGCGTTGGTCACGGGCGCTGCCACCGACATGGCATCGTCGGTCACCTGCCGGTAGCTGATCGCGACGCCATCACGCCGGATCTCGGACAGGACCCGTCCGAGCCGCGCCCCGTCGGTGATCGTGTAGTCGGTGAAGCGCGCGAGCGGCCCCCCGAGCACCTCCCGCTGCACGGGCTCGGGTGCGTGGGCCAGCAGGACCAGCCCGACGCCGGAGGCGTGCAATGGAAACCGCCCGCCCACCCGGGTGAGCACCCCCACGGCACGCCGACCGGCGATCCGCTCGATGTACACGACGTCGTGCCCCTCGCGAACTCCGAGTTGCGCGTTCTCGTGGGTGACCTCGTAGAGGTCCTCCAGAAACGGCAACGCCGCCTCGCGCAGCGGCACGCCGCGCGGCGCCAGCGAAGCGATCTCCCACAGGCGCAGGCCGAGCCGGTAGGTCCCCTCACCGTCGCGCTCGAGCGCGCCGGCGGCGCGGAGCTCACCCGCCAACCGGTGTGCGGTCGTCAGCGGCAGGCCGGCACGCCGCGCGATCTCCGACAGGCTCAGCGCCGGGGACGACGGCGTGAACGCCTCGAGCACCGCGAACGCGCGCGCGGTGACCGACCGATCGTCGATCCGGGTCCGTGCTCCACCAACGCCCATGCCCGGCATTCTGACGGCTTCTTCCGCTGAGCGGAAGGCACCATTGCAGTTGCCGCGTTGCCGACCTAGCCTGGGTCGCCAGTTGGGAGAGAGGTTCTAGAGCTTGCCGCCTACGCCATTTCGCGAGTGCCTGGGGGTGCCCGGATCGTTCTCGCTCGCGGTTGAGCTGGTCACGGCGCGCGGAGTGGTGACCGCGGAGCGCAGCCGGGCGCTGGTAGACAAAGCCCGAGCGCTGGCCGACGATCCCCGCATCGACGTGCTGTCGATCACCGACAACCCTGGCGGCCACGCGATGCTGGCCCCGGACACGCTCGGCACCGACCTGCTCTCCCGCGGCCAGGAGGTGATCATCCACCTGGCCTGCAAGGACTGGAACCGCAATGCCCTGGAGAGCCGTGGCTGGAAGCTCGCCTCGGAGGGATTCGACAACGTCCTGTGTCTGTCGGGCGACTACCCGCTGGCCGGCTACGGTGGGAGCGCCGCGCCGGTATTCGACATCGACTCGATCGGGTTGCTCAAGCTCTACAGCGACATGAACGCCGGCCTGCACGTCGCGCGTTCGGGGGAGCGGCTCGAACGGACCAACTTCTTCCTGGGCTGCGTGGTCACCAACCACAAGCTCCACGAGCGCGAGGTCGTCCCCCAGTATCAGAAGCTGGCCAAGAAGGTCCGCACCGGCGCCCGCTTCGTGATCAACCAGATCGGCTACAACGCGCGCAAGGACGACGAGCTGCTGCGCTACATCGCGCGCGAGAACCTCTCCGTGCGGCCCCTGGCCAACGTGTTCCTGCTCTCGCGGCCCGCGGCTCGCGCCTTCAACGCCGGGCGGATACCCGGCGTGATCGTCACCGAGGAGCTGCTGGCCCTGGCCGAGCAACACGGCGGCGGCGCCGACAAGGGCCGCTCGTTCTTCCTCGACCTTGCGGCCAAGCAGGTGGCCGTCGCGCGCGGGCTCGGCTTCAGCGGCGCCTATCTGGGTGGTCACGCCACGGCCGAGACGTTCTTCGAGATTCTCGATCGCGCGTCCGCCTACGCCGATGACGACTGGCGCGAGCTGTCGCGTGAGCTGCGCTTCGGGCGCGCCGGCGAGTTCTACCTGTTCGAGCCCGATCCGGAGACCGGGCTTTCGTCGGACGAGCTGAGCGGCAAGTACCTGGAATCCCGGCGCCGGCGCCGAACCGACCTGCGAGTGCCGCTGTCCTACCGGTTCAGCCGCGTTGTCCACCGGACGGTGTTCGATCCGGAGGGCTCGTTGCACGAGCCGGCACGTTCGCTCTACGAGAAGGTCGACGCCGCGCCCAAGCCGGTCGGGCGCGCCGCGCACCTCGTCGAGCAGGCGGCCAAGGTTCCGATGTTCAAGTGCCGTGACTGCGGCGACTGCTCACTGCCCGACATCGCCTATGTCTGCCCCGAGTCGATCTGCGCCAAGAACCAGCGCAACGGCCCGTGCGGCGGAACCCGCGATGGTCTGTGCGAGGTGTACGACACCGAATGCATCTGGTCACAGGCCTACGAGCGGCTGAAGGCCTACGGCGAGGAGCAGGAGATGCTGGATAACCCGGTGGTCCTCAAGGACAACGCGCTGGCCCGGACCAGCGCGTGGGCGAACGCGCTGCTGGGTCGCGACCACCAGGCCAAGGCCGGTGAGTTCAGCGGGTAGAGACTGACTGACTACGAATTCACGAGTAAGGAGAGACACCATGGCGGCACGCAACCTTCAGGAAGCCCTCGACGAGTCGGGCAACATCGTCGAGCGGCTGCGCAACTCGCAGATCGGCGCCTACATCTACCCGGTCGTCCCCTACGAGTTTTCCAACTGGCGCCGCGAGCAGCGGGCCTGGCGCGAGACCGCGGTGCTTTACGACCAGTCCCACCACATGGTGAACTTCTTCTTCAAGGGTCCGGACGCGCTCAAGCTGGTCTCCGACGTCGGGATCAACAGCGTGGCGAACTTCCCGGTCAACATGGCCAAGCAGTTTGTCCCCTGCACCCCGGCCGGGCACGTGATCGGCGACGGCATCCTGTTCCACCTCGACGAGGAGGAGTTCGTGTGGGTCGGTCGCAACCCGGCTGCCAACTGGCTCCAGTACCACGCCGAGACGGGCGGCTACAAGCTCGACTACGAGTACGACGATCGTTCCCCTTCGCGCCCCTACGGCAAGGCGGTCACCCGCAAGGTGTGGCGCTTCCAGATCCAGGGTCCGAACGCCTGGCAGGTGATCGAGAAGCTCAACGGCGGCCCGGTCGAGCAGCTCAAGTTCTTCCGCTTGGCCCAGATGAACGTGGCCGGCCGTCCGGTGCGGACGCTCCGCCACGGCATGGCGGGCGAGCCCGGCCTGGAACTGTGGGGCCCGTACGAGAACTACGAGGAGGTCCGCGAGACGATCCTCGAGGCCGGCCAGGAGTTCGGCCTGGAGCCCTGCGGCGCCCGGGCCTACGCGTCGAACGCACTCGAGTCCGGATGGATCCCCTCGCCGCTGCCGGCGATCTACACCGGCGAGGAGCTGCGCGCTTATCGCGAATGGCTGCCGGCCAACGGCTATGAAGCCGGCGCCTCCCTCTACGGCAGCTACGTCTCGGATGACATCGAGGACTACTACGTGAACCCGTGGGAGCTCGGCTACGGTCAGTTCGTCAAGTTCGACCACGATTTCATCGGCCGCGAGGCGCTCGAGCAGATCGACCCCGAGAGCCAGCGCAAGAAGGTCACCCTGGCCTGGGAGGGCGAAGATGTCGCGCGGATCTACGCCTCGATGTTCGAGAGCAACGGGGAGCCCTACCAGTTCTTCGACCTGCCGATCGCCAACTACGGCGCGGCCGGCTACGACTCGGTGCTCGATCCCGACGGCAACGTCGTCGGCTACTCGATGTTCAGTGGCTACAGCTCCAACGAGCGCCGCGCCCTGTCGCTGGCCACCGTGGATCCGAGCGTGGAGATCGGTAGCGAGGTACGCGTGGTGTGGGGTGAGCCCGGCGGCGGGACGCGCAAGCTGACGGTCGATCCGCACCAGCAGATCGAGGTTCGCGCGCTGGTCAGTCCCGTGCCGTACTCCGAGCCGGCCCGCCTGTCCTATGCCGAGGGCTGGCGGACCGCGGGGCGCTGAGCGGCTGCGCCACTCCGATCACGCGACATATTGCGCCACTCGCGCTCGACCGGGCCTCGGGGTCACGCGCGGGGTGAGCTCGGCCAGGACCCTCACGGCACGCTCGAGCTGCCACGGCGCGAGCGTGAACGGGAGGCGCACGTACCGCTCGAGTAGACCGGCGGCGGCGAAGCGCGGGCCGGGGCTGAGCTGAAGCTCACGAGCAGCCGCCTCGAGCGCGAGGCTGGTGGCGATCGGAGCCGGCAGCTCGGCCCACAGGAAGAGTCCCCCGGCCGGGAGCGAGTAGCTCCAGTCCGGCAGTCGCCCGTCCAGCGCATCCGCTAGCGCCGCTCGCCGGATCCGGATCACCTCGCGCCGCTCGGCCAGGATCTCGTCGAGGCGCTCGAGCGTGTGCGTCGCCACAATCTGCTCGAACAGCGGGCTGGCCAGGTCGACGGCGGCGCGCGCGGTGGCCAGGCGAAGGATGAGTGCCGGGTCGGCCCGGGCCCACCCCACCCGCAGGCCGCCCCACACAGATTTGCTGAGCGAGCCGACCGTGATCGTGCGCTCACCGCCGAACGTTCCCGCGGGAGCCGGCATCGACACGCCGTCCAGATTCAGCTCCGCGAAGGTCTCGTCGATCACCACGGTCGCGCCGGTCGTCTCGAGGGCGGCCAGCAGGCGCCGGCGCGCGGTTTGCTCCATCACCAGCCCGGTCGGGTTCTGGAAGTCCGGGATCAGGTAGGCCAGCGCCGGGGGTTCGCTCCGGACCGAGGCCTCGATCGCGTCCACGTCCCAACCGTCCCTGCCCAGCGGTGCCGGGGTCAGGCGGGCTCCCGCGCCGCGCAGCGCGTCGAGCGCCGCGGGGTAGCTCGGCAGCTCCACCAGCGCGCGCCGCCCCCGCGGCGCCGTCGCGCGGAGCGTGAGGTCCAGCGCGTGCAGGGCCCCGTTGGTGACGAGGATCTGCTCGGGTCGGGTCGGCAGCCCCCTCTGCTCAAAGCGTGCTGCGATCGCTTCTCGCAGCGGGGGCAGCCCGAGCGGGTCATAGCCGTGGTGGTCGAGCCAGCGCGGGAACTCGCGCGCCGCCGCCCCGAAGATCTCCTCGAGCACCGGCGGCGCGGGCAGGGCCGAGATCCGCAGATCCAGCCCGGCCCCGCCGACGATCGCGTCGGGCGGAGCGGGGCGGTGTCCGCCGGGCAGGGTGACCCAGCTACCGGCTCCCTGGCGACTCTCGACATAGCCCTCTTCGCGCAGGCGGTCGTAGGCCGCGGTCACGGTGGCCCGGCTCACGGCGAGAACGCCCGCCAGCGTTCGCTCCGCCGGCAGGCGGCTATCGACCGCCAGGCGGCCGTCGAGGACCAGCGAGCGCAGCGCCCAGGCCAGCCGGTCGCTGCGCACTCCCTCGCGCCGCCACGGACCGAGCAGCTCCGCCACGCGCTGCGCGGGGATGATCGCCACGTGCCACTTCTAGCAAATTGGCCCGCGATTGCACAGGCCATTCTCTGCCAGACTGCTGCCAATGCGGCCACCCCGTCTTCGCCGGCTCGTCCAGCTCTACGCCGGTCTGGTCCTCTACGGCGCCAGCAGCTCGATGCTGCTGCTGGCCGGCCTCGGCGTCGATCCCTGGGACGTGCTCCATCAGGGCCTCTCGCGGAGGCTCGGGCTGGGAGTTGGGACCTGGGCGGTGATTGTCGGCGTGCTCGTCCTGTTGCTCTGGATTCCGCTGCGTCAGCGCCCCGGTTTCGGGACGCTCAGCAACGTGATCGTGGTCGGCCTGACGATCGACGCCGTGCTCGCCACCGTGCACCCGGTCCACGGGCTGGGCCTCCGCTTCATCGTGATGGGCGCCGGCGTCGTCCTCAACGGAATCGCCACCGGTGCTTACATCGGCGCCGGCCTCGGACCCGGCCCGCGCGACGGATTGATGACCGGCCTGGCCGCCCGCGGCCACTCGATCCGCGTCGTGCGAACCTGGATCGAGATCACCGTGCTTCTGACCGGCTGGCTGCTCGGCGGCACCGTCGGCATTGGGACGGCCGTGTACGCGCTGTGCATCGGCCCGATCGCCCACATCTCGATCCCGCTGTTGGCCATACGCGTGTCAGCCGTCGAACCAAATTCCGCGAGCAAATCGCAACTATCAGTCGCGCCTCCCTGTTAGGGGTTGAACCACCAGAAACGAAGGGAGGCAGCATGCGCAGAATGCGCGTCGCCGCGGCAATCGTGTTGGTTGCCTGTGGCTTGCTCGCAGTGGCGATCCTATCCGCCCGCAACCCGGCGCCGGCCTCGGCCGCAGCCGCCGCTCCCGCCGTCACCAGCGGCTCGGCGAGTGACATCGGCCAGTCGAGCGCAACGCTCAGCGGGACGGTGAACCCGAACGGCCAGTCCGCCACGTACTACTTCCAGTACGGCACCTCGACGGCGTACGGGACGCAGACCAGCCCTGCCGGCGCGGGCTCGGGCAGCACGCCCGTCGGCGTTCACCAGGCGATCTTCGGGCTGACCCCGAACACCACCTACCACTACCGGCTGGTGGCCTCGAGCTCGGCCGGCACCACCGACGGCGCCGACCAGACGTTCACCACGCCGACCACCACGGCGAGTCAGACCGTGGTGCTTGGACACGAGGGGTTCGTCTCCCCGGGCGGGATCGTGGGCGCCGAGGTCGGCTGCTTCCACGGCACGACCACGTGCGATGGCCAGCTCACGATGTCGCATGCCGGGGTCACCATCGCGCAGCGCGACTACTCGATCCCGGCCGACAGCGGCGGCTTCCAGAACATGGAGCTGAATTCC
>JAFAYP010000404.1 GCA_019240305.1 Solirubrobacterales bacterium | reverse complement strand
GATCACCGCGCCGGCCAGCTCGGGCAGGAACAACAGACCCAGGTGCAGCGGCGTGTAGCGGTGTGCGAGCAGCGACGCGGTCAGATCGGTGGCCGACACCGAGGCGGCGGCCGCCAACAGGGCAAGGGTGAGGGCGGCCACGGGGATCGTGCTCGAGAGCATGCTGCGGATGGTCAGCAGCGGGCGCTTGGCGCGGTACTGGTGGCGAATCACCATCACGATCAGCCCTAACCCGCCGACCAGCGGCACGACCGTGATGAGCTCCAGGAAGCGATGAGTGAGCAGCTGCGAGGAGCCGTAGAACGCGGCGACGCAGCCCACCGCCGCGACCGCGAGCACACCCGGGGACCACGGAGCGCTGCGATCCATCGGCGGTGAATCCTCGAAGGTCAGGATCGACAGGACGAACGCGGCGAGCGAGATGAGCGCCACGATCCAGAACAGCGGCCGCCAGGCGTCGGCACTCGCCTGGATGCCTCCGAGCGTGGGGCCCAGCGCCACCGCACCGAAGATGCAGACGCTCATGATCACCGCCGTCTCGCGCAGCCGCTCGAGTCCGAAGGCGAGTACCAGCGGTGGAACGGCCGCGATCAGGAGCAGGCTTGTGCAAACACCCTGGAGCACCCGGCCGGCGATGAACATCTCGGGACTCGAAGCCGCGGCGGTCAGGACCGATCCGACAACGAGCGCGACCGCGTACAGCACCATCATCCGCCGCTGCGGCAGATGCTGAGCGAGTTGGACGGCCAGCACCGTCCCCACCGCGTACCCGGCGTTGGCCAGACCCGACCCCATGCTCATTGTCTGGAGGCTTGTGTGCAGCTGGCGGGCGATGATCGGCGTCAGCGGCTGCAGCGCGGCCGACAGCGCCAGGTAGGGAACCAGCGCGAATACGACCATTGCCGCGGCCGCCGGATAGCGAGCCGAGAAGGGTCCCCTCGGCAGGGGTGAATGCCCGCCCGTCATCGCCCTCAGAGATAGCACGGCGGCCTTAAGAAGTTCAGCGAGGCGGTGCGGGCCGGACCGCGATCGTCACGTCGACCAGGGCGCACAGCCGGCCCTGCTCGTCGCGGAACTCGTGCCCCCAGGTCCATTCGCGGTCGTCGTGACCACGCAGCTTGGCGACCACGTCAAGCGTGCCGCCGGTCACCGGGCGCAGGAAGCTCGCGTAATTGCTGAGGCCCGATCCGACGTAGCCGTCCTCCCACACCGCGTTCACCGTGGCCACCGACGCCACGGTCTCGGCGACCGCCGAGTAGATCCCGCCGTGGAGCAGCCCGAGCGGCTGCTTGAGGTTCTCGCGGACCTCGAGGCGGGCGTGTACAGAATCAGGCTCGAGCTCGAGCCACTGGATACCCAGCCACCCCTCGAAGCTCCGCTCGAGCGGGATGACCGGCGAGGGCAGCAACGCCCGATCCCACAGATCGGACGAGTCGCTCACAGCGCGCCGAGCACGACCGACTTCGTCTCGGTGTAGAAGTCGAATGCCTCCTCGCCGTGCTCCTTGCCGTAGCCGCTGGACTTCCAGCCGCCGAACGGGAGCTCGTCGTAGACCTTGGTGCGGGAGTTGATCCAGGTGTAGCCGGCCTCGATCCGGTTGGCCGCCTCGCGTGCCCGCTTGAGGTCGCGGGTCCACACGCTCGACCCAAGGCCGAACGGGGAGGCGTTCGCGCGGCTGATCGCCTCGTCGAGATCGGACACGCGCCAGATCGGCAGCGCCGGACCGAACACCTCCTCGGTCGCCATAGCCGAGTCATGGGGTGGGTCTGACACCACCGTCGGGGCGTAGAAGAAACCCTCGGCGAGGTCCGGGTCCTTGGGCGGACCGCCTCCGACGCGCAACTCTCCCCCGGCCTCGACGCTCCGGTTCACCTGACCAGCGACCTCCGAGCGCTGGGCGTCGGTGTGCATCGGGCCCATCTGCGTCCCTTCGGCGTCGCCGCGGCCGACCTTCAGCCGCTTGGCCTTGGCGGTGATCGACTCGATGACCTCGTCGGCCACCGACTCGAACACGTACACGCGCTTGATGGCCAGGCAGGCCTGGCCGCAGTTGTAGAAGCGGCCCATGCTTGCGGCGCTGGCCGCCGCGTCCAGGTCGGCGTCGTCGCAGATGATCATCGGGTCAGAGCCGCCTAGCTCGAGCGTGACGCGCTTGGTGCCGCGCGCCGCCTGGGCCATGATCCGCTCGCCCACCGGCGTCGACCCGGTGAACGCGATCTTGCGGACGATCGGGTGGGTCACGAGTGCGTCACCGGCCTCGGATCCGCGACCGGTGACCACGTTGAAGACGCCCTCGGGCAGCCCGCCCTCGGCCAGCAGCTCGGCAAAGCGCAGCGTGGTCAGCGGCGTCGTCGCCGCCGGCTTGGCCACCACGGTGTTGCCGGCCACGAGCGCGGGCGCGAGCTTGTTGCACAGAAGCGTGGTCGGGAAGTTCCACGGCACGATCGCCCCGACCACACCCAGGGGTCGTCTCAGGACATATCCCTCGACGCCGGGGTCGAGGTTCGGCGCGTGCGCACCGCGCAGCGATTTCGAGAGGCCCACGTAGTGCATCAGCGTGTCGATGGCCTTGGTGATCTCGATGCGCGCGTCGCGAAGGGTCTTCCCCTGCTCGCGGGTGAGCAGCGGAATCAGCTCGTCGAGGTGCTCCTCGACGTGATGGGCGGCGCGGCCGAGGATCTCCCCACGCTTGGAGACCGCGAGCGCCGACCAGGCGTCGAACGCCCCGGAGGCCGCCTGGACGGCGGCATCGACGTCCGCAGCCGAAGCGGCCGCCACCGAGGCGAACGCGCGACCGTCAGCTGGATTGACCACCTCGAGCGGATCGCCGGCGTTGCGGTGCTGGGCGCCGGCGATGAACGACCCGGCATATGTCGTGGCAACGCTGCTCATGCGCCCACGAACTCCGGCTTGCGCTTCTCGGCGAACGCGTGCAGCCCCTCGTCGGCGTCCTTGCTGCGGAACAGGCCCTCCATGAGCTCGGCCTCGAGCGCGAGACCCTCGTCGAGGGTGCGCTGACCGCCCTCGTGGACGCAGCGCTTGATCGCCGCGATGGCGAGGGCCGGGCCCGCAGCCAGGCGCTCGGCGTATTCGCGGACGCTGCCCTCGGCGCTCTCGGCGTCGTAGACGTGCGCGAGCAGCCCCATGTGGTGGGCCTCCTCCGGGGAGTAGGCGCGGCCGGTGAGCAGCAGCTCGAGCGAGCGCGACGGTCCGATCAGCCGGGTCAGCCGCTGCGTGCCGCCGTTGCCGGGCAGGATGCCGAGGCTCACCTCCGGCAGACCCATCTTGTAGCCACCGCTCGCCGCCAGTCGGATATCGCAGGCCAGGGCGATCTCGAGTCCGCCCCCGAGTGCGTGGCCGGCCATGTAGGCGATGAACACCTGTTGGGCCGCCGCCATCCGGCGGAACGCGTCCTGGCTGATCCGGATCATCTCCATGTTGGCCTCGATGTCGCCCTCGAGGAAGCGCTTGATGTCGGCGCCGGCGCAGAAGAACTTCGGGTTGGCTGATTGAACGATGACCACGCGGGTGGTGCCGGCAACGGCCTCGTCAACCGCGGCCGAGAACTCGGTCATGTACGCCAGGTCGTAGGAGTTGGCCGGCGGGTGGTCGAGCGTGATGAAGCCGAGCGGACCTTCGCTTGTGAACGTGACAGCCATAGTTATGCGAGCCCTCCGACGACAACGGACTTGATCTCCACGTAGGAATCGAGCGACTCGATCCCGTGCTCCTTGCCGTACCCGGAAGCCTTGACGCCCCCGAATGGCAGCTCGTCGTATCCATAGTGGATCTGGTTGACCCACGTCATGCCCGAGTCGATCTCCTGGGCCGCGCGGTGGATCAGCCGCGCGTCGTGGGTCCAGATGCTCGAACCAAGTCCGTAGGGAGTGTCGTTGGCGCGGGTGATCGCGTCGTCGAAGTCGCTGAAGCGGAACACCGGGAGGACCGGTCCGAACACCTCCTCGCGGTTCAAGCGGGAGTCTGGCGACGGCTCCGCGATCACCGCGGGCTCGAGGAACCAGCCCTTCTCGCTCGATCCGGTCCCACCCCCGATCAGGAGCTCGCCCTGCTTGCTCACGCCGTCCTCGATCTGCTCGAGCAGCTCGTCGCGACCTTGACGCGTGTGGATCGGGCCCATCCGGAGCTTGGGCTTCTCGGGCTTGGTCGTCCCGTCGCCGGGCTCGTAGCGGCCAACCCGGTCGACCAACTGCGAGACGAACGAGTCATAGACCGAGTCGTGCACGAACACGCGCTTGCAGCCCAGGCAGGCCTGACCAGCGTTCCAGTAGCGGCCGATGATGACCGCCTTGACCGCCGCGTCGACGTCGGCATCGGCGCAGATGATCACGGGGTCTGAGCCGCCGAGCTCGAGCGACACCCGCTTGAGGTCCTCGGCCGCGAGCTTTGCCACGTGCCGCCCGACCGCCGTCGAGCCGGTGAACGCGATTCGCCTGACGTCGGGGTGTGTCACGAGGGCGTCGCCGATGTCGGAGCCGCGGCCGGTCAGCACGTTGAGCACGCCGTCGGGGAGACCGGCCTCTCCGAACAGCTTGGCCACCTCCAGCGTGGCGAGCGGCGTCGTGGCCGCTGGCTTTGCCACCACCGTGTTGCCGCCGGCGAGGGCCGGCGCGACCTTGGTCCCCAGCAGCGTCAGCGGGAAGTTGTATGGGGTGATCGCCGCGCACACGCCGATCGGGCGACGGATCACCATGCCGTAGGCCGGGCCGAACGTGCTCGGCAGATCCTGGTAGGCGCCGCGCACCTTGGTCGCCGCCTCGGCGAAGAAGTGCATGCCGTGGGCCAGGTGGGTGACCTCGCCCATCGCCTCGGAGATCGGCTTGCCCTGCTCGGCGGTCAGTGTGGCGGCCAGCTCCTTGGCGTTGGCCTGAATGAGCTCGGCCGCCTTGGTCAGGATCCCGGCGCGCTTCTCGACGTCGGTGCGCGACCACTCGGGGAACGCGCGCTTGGCGGTGGCCACGGCGAGCTCGACGTCCTCAGGCGACCCGGCTGGGACGCTGTCCACGGTCTCCTCGGTGGCGGGGTTGACCACCTCAAGCTCCCGGTGAGCGGCCGCCTGGCGCCACTCACCTCCGATCAGCATCTCAGGCACGCTGGGTCTCCTCTCTGGAAAGTGCAGTTCGCAAATACTCCTCGCGGAGCTCCTGATAGTGGGCGGCGGCGTGGCCCGTCCAGGCGAGCGCCGAACCCGACAGCTCCTTCTTGGTCTCGGCCGGGACGCCCGCGGCAAGCACCCCGGCCGGGATCGCCCGCCGTTCCGGCACCACGGCACCGGCCGCGATCATCGCCCCGGCGCCGACAATGGCGTGCTGGAGGACGATTGCGCCCATGCCGATGAGAGCCCCGTCCTCGATCGTGCAGCCCTCGAGCATCGCGCCGTGGCCGACGACCACGTCGGCTCCGAGCACCGTGGGCAGGTCGGCGGCGCAGTGGATCACCGCGGTGTCCTGGATCGAACAGCCGGGTCCTATCTCGATGTGGGAGATGTCGCCGCGCAGGACGGTCCCGAACCAGATGTTCGCGCGGTCGCCGACGCGCACGTCACCGACCAGGACCGCCGTGGAGGCCAGAAAGACATCCTCCCCGATCGTCGGCGCGACGCCGTCGAGCTCAACGATGGTGGCCACTTGACCTCACCGGGGAGAGACTATACGCTGGCGGGCGTTAGTCAAGTGTCACACGTTGCCCCCGAACAACTCGCCCCCTGGACCGAAGAGCAGGTCCAACAGCACCTCGCCGCCGGCAGGCTGGTCGAGGGGCTCCAGCACATGTCGCCCAAGTACCTGGAGGGCATGCGCCGGATCCTCACCGTCTCGGCCGACACCGAGTTCGTCTCGGCGCCATCGTATCTGCGGGCAGCCCAGCACGCGCCCGCGCTGAACAACTTCGGCTCGGCGATGTCGATCATTCAGGACGAGCTGGCCCACGCCCACATCGGCTACCGACTGCTCGGCGATCTCGGCGTGGACATGGACGAGCTCGTGTATGAGCGCCCGGCCGGTTCTTTTAAGTATCCGTACGCGTTCGACGTCCCGCTGAACTCGTGGGTCGAGCTGGTGTGCGCCAATGCGCTGTATGACCAGGCCGGCTTCGTTCTGCTGTCCGACGTGTACCAGTCGAGCACGTTCGGGCCCTGGAAGCGCGCGCTGGCCAAGGTGGACAAGGAGGAGACGTTCCATCTGCGCCATGGGCGGACGTGGCTGCGCAAGCTGTGCAAGGACCCGGACGGAAAGGCCGAGGTCCAGGCCGCGATCGACTGGATGTTCATCCTGACGCTGGAGTGGTTCGGGCTACCGGACTCGCTCAAGCAGCACTCCGAACAGCTGGATTACGGCTTCAAGGGCAAGTCGAACGATGAACTCCGGCAGTGGTGGATGGCCGAGGTTGTTCCTTTTATGGATGAGATAGGTATCCAAGTGCCCGCCCATCACGCCATCGAGCGGGATGTTTACGAGATCGACTGTCCCTTCCCCGCCGCCTTCGACGAGGAGAAACGGGAATGGCTGCTCGATGAGGGGCCGATCACGTGGGACGAGGTGATCGCGCGATGGCGGGCTCGGGGTCCGATGAACGCCGAGTACGTACGGACACTGCAGCGGGGCTATCAGACGACGTCGCTACGGAAATGACGGTTGAAGCCAGACTTTGGGAGGCGCTTCGACACGTCGAAGATCCCGAGATCCCCGTGTCGGTCGTGGGCATGGGCCTGATCGTGTCGCTGGCGTACGTCGAGTCTGAGCGGCGTGCGGATCTCCGGATCACCTTCACCGCGATGGGCTGCCCGGCGATGGAATTCATCCAAGACGACATCCGTGATGCGCTCTTGGCCGACCCGGATGTGGACGGCGTGGACATCGAGGTGGTGTGGGATCCGGTGTGGACCAAGGACCGGCTCCGCGATGACGCGCGCACACGGATGCGCGAGCTGGGAATCGCGGTGTGAGCCGCGCGGGCGAAACGGTCTGGGAGGTGTTCGCGCGCAGGGAGTACGCGGAGCCGCTTCACCACGTCGGGACGGTGACCGAGGACGACGAGGACCTCGCGCTTGTGTCGGCCCGGGCGATCTACGACGAGCAACCCTGGATCGAGATGATCCTCGTGCCGCGGGCTTCGATTCGGGAGGCGATCAGGGCGTGAGCGCGACGATGATTTCGCTGATCGGCTCGCTCGCCGACAACAAGTGCGCGCTCGGGCGGCGCTACGGCGAGTGGGCGGTGAGTGCGCCGACGATCGAATCCGCAGTGGCGGCGGCAGCAATGGCCCAGGACGAGCTCGGCCACGCCCGTTCAACCTACCCGGTGCTGGCCAAGCTCGGGGTCGAGCGGTCCGACGACGGCCTCGACGCGGGCCATCCGCTTGGCGTGATCTCGAGCGAGCTCCCCGACTGGGCGTCGTTCATCGCGGCGAACCTGGTCGTCGACGGGGTGCTGACGACATTCGTGGCCTCGACGCGAGACAGCTCGATCGAGCCGCTCGCCCAGCGCGCTCGAAAGATCCTTCAGGAGGAGGGTGCCCACAAGGTGCACGCCGGGGCGTGGGCTCGCCGGATGGGACAGGTAGGCGGGTCGGATCTGGAGCTGCTCGTGCAGCGGATCGACGAGATGTGGGCTTCGGTCGCGCGGTGGCCAGGGCCCGACGATCATCCGGGGTACCGCGAAGCGATGGAGGCCGGAATGGTCGCCTACGGTCCGGCCGAGATACGCGGACAGGTCCGCGGTTGGCTGACGCAGCTGGTGCCGGGCATCTCACTGGACGAACCGACGGACTGGTCCGATTGGGACGATCAGCTGCGCCGATGATCTTGAGATGCCCATTCTGCGAGTCCGACGATGTCGAGGTCGTCTCGCGCTGGGCGGGTCAGATCATCACCTGCCAGGTGCGCTGCCGGACGTGCAACACGTACTTCGAGGCCATTCGAGAGGAGTTCGAGGCATCGACGACCAGCTCCGCAGACGATCGGTAGGCGCCCCGGCGGCCCGGTCGCTCCTGCTGACGATCCTCGGCGAGTACGCGCTGCCCCGGGGCGAGCCGGTTTGGCAGGAGACCCTGGTCGGGGCGCTGGTGTCGGTCGGGCACACCCAGCAGGCAGCCCGCCAGGCGCTCGCCCGCAGCGTGCGGGGCGGGTGGCTCGAGACCTCGCGGGTCGGCCGGCGAGCGCGGCTCTCCCTGAGCCCCCGGGCGGCCTCGCTGCTCGACACGGGCGCGTCGCGGATCTTCTCGTTCGGCGAGCCTCGGCAATGGGACGGTCGCTGGCTGGTGCTGGTGTTGCGGGTCCCCGAGGAGCGGCGCGAGATTCGCCATCAGCTCCGGACCCGGCTGGCCTGGGCCGGCCTCGGGTCGATGGGTGCCGGCGTCTGGCTGACCCCGCACGTGGAGCGCGAGGCGGAGCTGGAAGCGGCGATCCGTTCGGCCCCGGCGGGCGAGGCCACCTCGTTCGTCGCCTCGCTGGGGATGCTCGGGCGGGCGCCCGACGTCGCCGCCGCGGCCTGGGACATGGACGATGTCCGCCGCCACTACGAGGCGTTCATCGAGGACTTCGCCTCGGTCCGGCCGAGCTCCGGCGAGGCGTTCTTCCGGATGCAGACGTTATTGGTGCACGCCTGGCGAAAGTTTCCGTTTTTGGATCCGGACCTTCCGGCCGAGGTGCTCCCGTCCGGGTGGCCGCGCCGGCGGGCCTACGAGCTGTTCACCG
>JAFAYP010000008.1 GCA_019240305.1 Solirubrobacterales bacterium | reverse complement strand
CCGCGCGCGGCCTGCGATGTCAGAGCCGGCGGTGACCGAGGCCATCGGCGTGAACTCGCCGTAGAAGTTGTTCTCGCACACGTACACGGCGGGCAGCGCGAGCACCTTGGCGAAGTTCAGGCACTCGTGGAAGTAGCCCTGGTTGGTCGCGCCGTCACCGAACATGGCCACCGCCACGCGGCGCTGCCCCTTGGCCGACAGGGCGGCGCCGGTGGCGGCCGCGATGCTGCCGCCCACGATGCCGAAGCAGCCGACCAGGCCGTGCTCCACGTCGATCACGTTCATCGAGCCGGCGCGGCCGCCGCACACCCCGGTGGCGCGGCCGAGCATCTCGGCCAGCAGCGCGTCGGGGTCGGTGCCCTTGGCCAGCGCATGGCCGTGGCCGCGGTAGGTGCCGGCCAGGTAGTCCTCGGGCTCGAGCGCCGAGCACACCCCCACGGGCACAGCCTCCTGGCCGGCGCACAGGTGGGTGGTGCCGTGCACCTCGCCCTTGAGGAACAGCCGCTGCATCTCGGTCTCGAACAAGCGGATGAGCAGCATCCGCCCGTAGCGCTCGAGGTAGGCGGCCGGCGATTCGGTGGCGGGCTGCTGGTCGACCGTCATGGGCTAAGAGACTACGCCGCTCGCTCGAGCCCGTCGGAGACCGGGGCGGATTCCGACTGCAGCTCGAGTCCCGAGGCCTTCGCCTGGAGCTCGATCAGCGCGGCGAAGTCGACGTCGGTATAGCCGTGGCCGATCAGCGCCTGCACCACCTGCTGGGCGGCCGCCGCCACCGGCATCGGAACCTCGAGCTCACGGGCAGCCTCGTAACCGAGGTCGAAGTCCTTGAGCAGGAGCGGCGGGGTGAACGTCGGCGCGAAGTCGAGGTTGACGTAGGCCGGGGTCTTGTAGCGGGTGAAGGTCGAACCGAGCACGCTGTTGTTGAGGAACTCCATCATGGCGGCGCGGGAGATACCACCCTTCTCGCCCAGGACGAGGATCTCCGCCAGGGTCTGGGAGATGATCCCGAGCATCAGGTTGTGGCAGACCTTGACCAGGCGGGCCCGGTCGCCCTCGCCGACGTAGGTCACTCCGCCGCCCGCCATCAGCTCGAGGTAGGGCAGCACGAGCTGGTGCGCTTCCCGCGGTCCCGAGGTGACCATCGTCAGCCGGCCGGCCTTGACCACCTTGGGGTTGCCGCTCACCGGCGCGGCCAGCAGCGCGGTCCCGCACTTGTCCGCCTCGGCGCGGACGACGGCCGAGGCGTCGGCCGAGATCGTGGTCGAGTCCACGATCACCGAGGGACGCTTGCCATCGCCCGACAGCAGGCCGTCGGGCCCGATCAGAACCTGCTTGAAGTCGGTCGGCCCGGCCAGGGTGGTGAACACGATGTCCCGGTCTGAGAGCTCGGCTGGCGTGTCGACGATCGTCGCCCCCTGATCGGCCAGCGGCTCGGCCTTGGACCGCGTGCGGTTGTACACGGTCACATCGCAGCCCGCCTCGAGCAAGCGGGTGGCGAGGGCCTGGCCCATACGCCCGGCGCCCACCCAGCCCAACGTCTTCTCGCTCAGCGTTCCCTCCGGCATTCGGTCAGCTCCTAGCCCCGTGATTCGGACACGCACCCCGTCCAGCCGGGGGCGCGGGTCGCTCGCTCGATAAGTGCAATCGTTTGCACGGTATCGGACTTGCGGTTATACCGTCAAGCAGCTGCATGCGACCGCCATTTGCCGCGATATTCGCGGCTTTTGTCGGACGGATTGGGGCGGACCGTGCCTGCAAACGATTGTAAGATCCTGGTCTATGGGACTTCCGACCTATGGAACGATGGCGGTCGACTGGGAGGAGCGGATCCGGTTCGACCGCCTGCGCGAGGAGCGCCTGGCGCGGATCAGCGGCTTGCTGGCGGAGTCGTCGATGGGCGCGCTCTTGTGCTTCGACATGACCAACATCCGCTACATCACCGCCACCCACATCGGCACCTGGGCGCAGGACAAACTCAACCGCTTCTGCCTGCTCCCCCAGGGCGATCAGCCGATCATGTGGGACTTCGGCTCGGCCGCGCGCCACCACCAGCTCTACAACCCGTGGCTGAGCGACGGCCGCTCGCGCGCGGGGATCTCCACGCTGCGGGGCGCGATGTCGCCCGAGTCGGGGCGCGCCGAGGACGTGGCCGAGAAGATCCGGGTGGAGCTACAGCAGCGCGATCTGCTGAACGAGCCGGTCGGGGTCGACGCGGTCGAGCCCGCGGTGATGTTCGCGCTCCAGAAGGCCGGCATCGAGGTGGTCGACAGCCAGCAGCTCTTGCAGCAGGCCCGGGTGATCAAGACGCGCGATGAGATCGCCCTGCTGACCCACGCCTGCGCGATGGTCGACGCCGCCTACGAGGAGCTCTACCGGGCGATGCGGCCGGGCATGCGCGAGAACGAGTGTGTGGGGCTGGTCAACAAGGTGCTCTACGACATGGGATCGGAGTTCGTCGAGGGCGTCAACGCGATCTCCGGCGAGCGCTGCAACCCCCACCCCCACGTGTACACCGACCGCGCGCTGCGGCCCGGCGACCCCGCCTACTTCGACATCCTGCACAGCTTCATGGGTTACCGCACCTGCTACTACCGCACGTTCGCGGTAGCCAGCGGGTCCAAGGCGCTCGTCGACGCCTACAAGCGCTGCCGCTACTACCTGGACGCGGCGATCGCGCTGATCAGGCCCGGCGCGAGCACCGGCGAGGTGGTCAGCGTGTGGCCCAAGGCGCAGGAGTTCGGCTTTCCCGACGAGGAGGCCGCGTTCGCCCTGCAGTTCGGGCACGGGGTCGGCCTGTCGATCTGGGAGAAGCCGATCTTCAGCCGGCTGGTCTCGCTCGATCACCCCGAGGAGATCAAGGAGGGAATGGTGTTCGCGCTCGAGACGTTCTGGCCGGCCTCAGACGGCTGGTCGGCGGCGCGCATCGAGGAGCAGCTCGTGGTCACCGCCGATGGGTGCGAGGTGATCACCCGCTTCCCCGCCGAGGACCTGGTCATCGCCGGCAAGCCGTACTTCACGGTCGGCGGCTCGCTTCCGCTCGAGCGCGAGGTGACCTCCGAGCGCAACACGGTGCTCGACCACGACGCCCGCGAGGCCGCGCCGGCGAACGGGCGCCCGGCCGCTGACCGGGGCGCCACGATCGCCTTGGGCACTTAGGGATACATATAGATCTATACGTATCCCTAAGTTAGGCTAGGCCTCCTCGGGCACGAGCTCCTCGACGACCTCGAAGGAACCGTCGAGCAGCACGGCCTCGACCTGGGGGTCGACACGGTCGACCTGGGACTGGCGACCGAGCCGCGCCTGAGCCTCGCGGAGCTCCTCAAGGGAACCGTCGAACAGCCCGAACGAGATCACCACGTCGGGATCGGACACGTCGCGGCAGTGATAGATCCGCGTCCATTGCCGCAGCACGTCGTGCCGTACGCGGGTCGGATCCCACGCCTCCCGGAACGCCTCGTAGGCGCCCGGCCTCAGGCGGCGCGCGGTAAGCGTGCAGATCACGGCCGCGGCTCAAGCACGAGGTTGAACGGGTCCGGTTGTAGCTGCTGCGTGGCGACAGGCATGACTCACGCCTCGTCCCAGACCTCGAGCACGGTCTGTCCGGCGATCAGGCCGCCGTCGAGCTCGATCACGGTCGCGCACAGCACGTTGGTGCCGTCCTGATACCGGCAGGCCTGGGTGTAGGCGGCACCGGTGTCGTCGAGCACCCGATGCTTGACCGAGTGGGTCATGTCGCGCCCGTACATGTCCTCCAGCCATGCCTTGATCTGCTCGCGCGTAGCCAGCACGCGCGGCGATCCCGGCTGGGAGAGCTTGTTGTTGATCGTGACGACGGCGTTCGGTCCGTACATGGACAGCTGGGTGGCCGCGTCGCGCTCCTCGGCCGCGCGGGCGAAGCGGTCGAGATCGAAAGTGGTGATGGTGCCCATGGCCCCTCCCCGGTAGTATGTGGTCCCGCCTACCTACTAGTAGATAGGCCTTGGCCCGCTAACCTACCTTCCAGTAGGTAAGCTGTCAAGGCTCCGAGGAAAATTCGTCTCGATGGCCGTCCGCAACCGAAAAGAGTCCGGCACCGCAGAGCGCGTTCTCGACATCGCCGAGCGCCTGACCCAGATGCGCGGCTTCAGCAACTTCAGCTACGCCGACATCGCGGCCGAGCTCGGGATCACCAAGGCCAGCCTGCACTATCACTATCCCGGCAAGGCCGAGCTCGGTGAGGCGCTGATCACCCGCTACTCCGAACGGTTCAACGAGGCGCTGGCGGAGATTGATCGAAACCTCCCCGACGCGCGTGCGCGGCTCGCGGCGTACGCCGACCTGTATGCCGGCGTCCTGCGCAACGAGCGGATGTGCATGTGCGGCATCCTCGCCGCGGAGTATCCGACGCTTCCGGTCGCCATGCAGTCGGAGGTCATCCGCTTCTTCGACGAGAACGAGAGATGGCTCACGAAGCTGCTTGAGGACGGCAAGGCGGATGAGACCTTGAGCTACCGAGGGCGCGCCGCCGATGTCGCCCAAGGCATCCTCGGGGCGCTCGAGGGCGCGATGCTCGTGGCCCGGACCTACGGCGAGGTGGCCAGGTTCGAGGCGGCCGCCACCCAGCTACTGGCGGGCCTGACTCCGTAGCGCGCGCCACAGCTTCTCGGCCGTGAACGGCGGATCCGGCGCGCGGCCGCCGAGGGCATCGGCCACCGCGTTGGCGATGGCCGCCGGCGTGCCGATCGCGCCGCCCTCGCCGATTCCCTTGGCCCCCAGCGGATTGTTCGGCGAGGGCGTCTGCACGAACGCGGTGGCGATCGGTGGCACCTCCACCGCGCTCGGCAGGGCGTAATCGACGAACGAGGCACCCAGCGGCTGACCGTCGCCGTCGTGCACCGCCTCCTCCATGAGCACCGCCCCCAGCCCCTGCACGGCGCCGCCGAACACCTGTCCTTCGGCCAGCAGCGGGTTGATGATCGTGCCGGCATCGTCGACCGCCACCAGCTGGCGGACGTGCAGGGCCCCGGTGTCGCGGTCGATCTGGACCGTCGCGGCGTACGCGCCCGAGCCGAACACCAGCTCGGACTCGAAGCGCACGTCCGCCTCGAGCCCGCCGGCAGCCGCGGCGGCCTCGGCCAGGGGAAGCGAGCCGGCCTGCGCGAGGATCTGATCGGCCGCCTGCACGAGCGCGGAGCCACCCATCGCGACCGAGCGGCTCGCGAACGTGCCGACCCCGGGGATCTCGCCGAAGCGGAGCTCAACGTCATCGGGATCGACCCCCAGGCGGTCGGCCACGAGCTGGGCGAACGTCGTCTCGTGCCCTTGGCCGTGCGGCGAGGAGCCACTGTGCGCGATCACATGTCCGTCCTCGCGCACCGTCACCCGCGCCCCCTCCCAGAGGCCGCCGGCGCGCTCGACGTACATCGCGACGCCGGTGCCGACGAGATCGCCTCCGGGCACGGGCTCGAGCAGCTCGAGCGCCCGGTCGAGACAGCGACCGTAGTCGCCGGAGTCGTATCTCCAGCCGAGCGCGCTGCGGTAGGGCAGCGAGCGCACGAGGTTGCGCCGGCGCAGCTCGACCGGATCGATGCCCAGCTCGCGGGCCGCGCGATCGACGGTGAGCTCCAGGAAATACGCCGCCTCGGGCCGGCCGGCGCCCCGGTAGGGGCCGGTCGGCACCTTGTCGGTGCGGGCTCCGCGCACGGCGACCGCCGCGGCCGGGATCTCATAGCAGCCGGTCATCAGCATCGCGGTCGTATGGGGCGGGATCGCGGTGGTCGAGAGCAGGTAAGCCCCCAGGTCAGCCAGGATCTCCGCCCTGACCGCCAGCATCCGCCCGTCGGCGTCGAGGGCCAGCTCCACCTCGGCCTCGCTCCCGCGACCCTGGTAGGCGGCCAGGAAGTTCTCGCTGCGGTCCTCGACCCACTTGAGCGGACGGCCCAGCTCCATCGCGGCCACCGCCACGGTCACCGCCTCGACCCCGATCACCCCCTTGCTGCCAAATGCCCCGCCCACGTCCGGGACGACCACGCGGATCCGCTCGGGCGATCGATCGAGCGCGTGTGCGAGCTGGGACAGCGGCCGGTGGGGATCCTGCGCCGAGGCCCACACGCTGAGCAGGTCATCGGCCTCCTCGTAGGCGACGATCACGCCGCGCGGCTCGATCGGCGCGGCCACGAGGCGCGGGATGTGGTGACGGGCGCGCACGCGATGGGTTGCGCCGGCCAGCGCCGCCTCCACGTCCCCCGCCGTGCGCTCCCAGCGCAGGAGCGTTTCCGGCGCCTCGTGGGGATCGACTACGGCCGCCAGCGGCTCGTAGTCGACCTCGACCAGCTCCGCGGCATCGATCGCCTGCGCCCGGGACTCGGCGACCACGGCCGCTACGGGCTGGCCGGCGTAGCGGACCTCCTCGGAGGCCAGGATCGGATGCGGCGCCTCGGCCAGCTCGACGCCCTCGGGCACCTGCACTGGAAGCGGTCGGGCCCGTCCGGTGAGGTCGGCGGCGGTGAGCACGCGCACGAGACCGGGAGCGCTCGACGGCGCTCCGATGCCGACGAGGCGCGCCCGGGCATGGTGGCTGCGTACGAACGCCACGTGGGCCGCGCCGGGCGGAGCGAGATCGTCGAGGTACCGGCCGCGCCCGCGGAGGAGCGGCAGGTCCTCCCGCCGGCGCACTCCGCGCCCGATCATCGAGCGCAGGAGAGCTGCTCGGCCATCCAGTCGGCGACCAGCGGGCGATAGCGATACGGGATGTTGCTGCACACATGCGAGCCGTGCTCGAACAGCACGAACGTCCCGTTCGGCGTCTCGCGCGCGGCCCGCTCGGTCTGCTCCCACGGCACGATCCGGTCAAGCGTGCCGGTGACATACAGGGCCGGCTGCTCGATGCGCGAAGCCACTCCGCTCAGCGTGAGCGCGTGTGCCCGGGCGCGTGCGTCGGACTCATCGCCCGCCCCAGATTTCACGATGAACGCCTCACGCGTGAGCGGCGGCAGCACGTCCCACTGCTCGCCGAAGTCGTAGGGACCGCTGATCCCGGCCACCGCGCGGAGGCGCGGCTCGAACGCCGCGGCGCGCGGCGCGTAGTAGCCGCCGAGGCTGACGCCCACCGCGCCCACCCGAGCGAGGTCCAGGTCATCGCGAGCGGCGAGGGCGTCGAGCATCGCGGTGACGGCGACCTCGTAGTCGGGGCGGATCGGGAGTGAGAACCCGCTCTCA
>JAFAYP010000498.1 GCA_019240305.1 Solirubrobacterales bacterium | reverse complement strand
GAGATCGATGCACTCGTCGCAGATGTAGACGCCTGGACCCGCGATCAGCTTCTTGACCTGCCTCTGGGACTTGCCGCAGAAGCTGCACAGCAGCTGTTCGTTGGAGTCGGTCGGACGTGCCATGTATTAGCCCTCTCCCGGAGTTGCCTCGTGCCGCCTGGTCCGCTGCACCGAAGGTTAGACCCTCAGTGCTGCGAAATGACGCGGTCGATGATTCCGTACTCCTTGGCCTCTTCGGAGCTCATGAAGTAATCACGTTCGGTATCAGCCCTAACTTTCTCAAGGTTCTGGCCGGTGTGATGGGCGATGATCTCATCGAGGCGCCGCCGGATGTCGATGATCTCCCTGGCGTGGATCTCGATGTCCGTGGCCTGGCCCTGGAAAGCCGAGGAGACCTGGTGGATGAGGATCTTGGCGTTGGGCAGGGCCATCCGCTTGCCGTTGGCCCCGCCGGCCAGGAGCAGCGCGCCCATCGACATCGCGATCCCCACGCAGATCGTCTGGACATCCGGCTTGATGAACTGCATCGTGTCGTAGATGGCCAGGCCGGCGTAGACCGAACCTCCGGGCGAGTTGACGTAGATGGAGATGTCCTTGTCCGGGTCTTCTGATTCGAGGTGCAGCAACTGAGCGACGATGAGGTTCGCGATCTGATCGTCCACCGGGGTCCCGAGGAAGATGATCCGCTCGTTGAGCAGACGGCTGTATATGTCGAAGGCACGCTCTCCGCGAGAGGTCTGCTCGACAACCATCGGTACGAGTGGGCTCATCGTCCTCGCTTCTTTCACTTCCTCGGCCGGAATCCTGCCGACTGTAGCAATCGCCCCTGCCTGCCTGGCAGGGCTGACCGTACTTCCGACCAGCGAATCCTGGTCAGTCGCCGGGCGTCCACAGCTGACCCGAGGGCGGGTGGGCCTCGCTCCCCTCTTTGCCCGGGGTCCACAGCTTCTGGCGGGCCTTGGCCTGCTCGACGGTGATCGGAGTCGCTGCGGCCACCAGCATCTCGACGGCCTGACGGCTGGCCACCTCATGGCGCAGGCGGTCCAGGCGCCCGGTCGACTGAAGCCGTTCGAACAGCTTCTCGACCGGGATATTCTGGCGCTCGGCCGTCGGCTCGATCGCCTCCCGGACCTGCTCGTCGGTCGGCTCGATGCCCTCGGCCTCGACGATCGCGGCCAGAACGGCCTCGCGCTTGAGCGCCGCGGCCGCCTCGGGCTCGGCCTCCTGCGCCAGGGTCTCCTCGTCGCGGCCCGTCAAGCGCAGGTAGGACTCCTTGGAGATGCCCTGCCGGGCCAGCATCGAGAAGGTGTCCTCGAGCAGCTCGTGCGCGCGCGCGTGAACCAGCTTGTCCGGCACCTCGACCTGGGCCTCGGCCACCGCGGCCTCGATCACCGCATCCTCGAACTCGCGCTCGAGCGCCCGCTCGTCGGCCGTGCGCAGATCCTCGGCGATGCTCTCGCGCAGTTCGGCCAGGGTGTCGAACTCGGTCGCCTCGGAGGCGAAATCGTCGTTGGCCTCGGGTAGCCGCTTCTCCTTGACCTCGGAGACCGTAACCGCGAACTGGGCCTCCTTGCCGGCGAGCTCGGAGGCCGGATAGTCCTCCGGGAAGGTGACGTTCACCGTGCGCTCGTCGCCGGCCGCCGCCCCGACGAGCTGCTCCTCGAAGCCGGGGATCAGCCGGCCGGAGCCGAGCTCGAGCAGCTGGTCGCGACCGGTGCCGCCCTCGAACTCGGTGCCGTCGACCGTGCCCACGTAGTCGATGACCACGTGGTCGCCCGTGTCAGCGGGGCGCTCCACCGTCTCCAGGGTGGCCAGCCGGTCGCGCAGCCGCTCGACCTGCTCGTCGACCTGGGCGTCCTCGACGGTCGGCTCCCGCCGACCCACCTCGAGGCCCTTGTATTCACCGAGCTTGGCCGCGGGACGAACTCCGATCTCGATCGAGAACTGGAGCGGCTGGCCCTCGGCGGGGAGCTCTGACGGAACGTCCAGGTCGGGCTCGCCCACGGGGACGATCCCGGCGCCGTCGATCGCGTCGGTGTACCAGCCACCAAGCGAGCTTCTGAGTGCCTCGTCGAGCACGGCGTCGCGGCCGAGCCGGCGGATCACCACCGTCGCCGGCACCTTGCCCTTGCGGAAGCCCGGCACGCGCATCTGGCGGCCGAGCTCGCGGGCGGCCTGCTGGATGCGGCGCTCGACCTCCTCGGGGGTGACCTCGGCCTGGACGCGCACACGCGACTCGGGAAGCTCGGTGACGGTGATGGTGACGGTCGGGGGCATGATGCGCGCCCGGAGACGATAGCTTGCGCTCGTGGTTTCCCGGATCGCTGCGCGTCTGGTGACCGGCCCGCTGGCCTTCTTCGTCGCCGGGCTGCTCGACGTTGCCTTGATGCTCGTGCTCTATGCGCGCTGGCGGGTGGCCCAGCGACGGGCTAGGGCTCCTACTCAGCCATCGTGACCGAGCCGACCGGCTGACCGGTCCGGCTGGTCCCCCGTAGCAGCGAGCGAATCTCCCGCAGCGCCACCGGCAGCGTGGTGTTGTCGTAGATCCGAGAAGCCCGGACATCGGCCACCATCCCGAGCGCGCGCTCCAGGGTCTCGGTGTTGCGCTCGGTCCAGTCCTCGATCGCCGCCTGCGGGTCCGCGTCGCGGCCACCGGTCTCGAGCACCTTGCGGGTGAGCTCGCGGTACAGGTTGAACAGGTCGTCGCGCAGCGCAGCCCGGGCCAGCGCCTGCCAGCGATTGGCACGCGGCAGGTCGATGATCCGCTCCCTCAGCCAGTTGAGGTCCAGGCGCGAGCCGAGCCGGAAGTAGACCTTGAGGACGTCCTCGGTGTCGCGCTCGGTGGCGGCGGCCACCTCGACGATGTCGAACAGCGCGAGCATCGATTGCATCCCGGCCGCCCGGCGGGCCAGTGGGGCCGGAACTCCGGCGTGCTCGAGCTCGCCTGCGCGGCCGTCGAACGCCTCGCGGTCGGAGCCCTCCAGAGCGTCCGGGAGCGCGGCGGCGAGCAGCTCCGCGCCCGGCTGGAAGCGTCTGATCGTCTGAGCGATGCCCACCTGGTACGGGTTGGCGCGTATGAGCCATCGAGTGGAGCGCTCGACCAGCCGCCGGCCCTCGATCAGCATCTCGATCTGGGTCTCGGCCGAGACCTGGTTGTCGAGCGCTTCGATGGCGTCCCAGTAGGAGCGCATGTCGAGCACCTCGCGCCCGGCGGCGTAGGCCCGGGCGAGGACCGCCGGCAGCGCGCCGGTCTCCTCGAGCAGGCGGAAGGCGAACGTCGTTCCAGCTCGGTCGACGAGCTGGTTGGCCACGACGGTGGCGATGATCTCGCGCTTCAGGCGATGCCGTTTCATCTGCTCGCTGAACCGCTCGGGCAGCGGAGGCGGGAAGTAGCGCTCGAGGTCGTGGCCGAGGAACGCGTCCTCGGGGAGGTCGGACTCGAGCAGCTGCTGGTAGAGGTGGATCTTCTGGTACGCCATGACCACCCCGAGCTCCGGCGCCACCAGGCCCTGGTGCGCGGCCTTGCGCTCGTCGATGACTTCGTCGGAGGGCAAAAACTCGATCTTGCGGTTCAGCCCGGCGGTCTGCTCGAGGTTGCGGATCAGCCGGGCGTGGACGTCGACCATCGAGCCGGCCTGGGCCATGGCCAGGCTGAGTGCCTGGGTCTGCGTGTAGCTGCCGTAGAGCACCTGCTCGCCCACCGAGTCGGTCATCTCGGCCAGCAGCTCGTTGCGCTGCTTGGGGGTCATGTCACCGTCGGCGATGAGCCCGTCGAGCAGGATCTTGATGTTCACCTCGTGGTCTGAGCAGTTGACGCCGGCCGCGTTGTCGATCGCATCGGTGTTGATCCGGCCGCCCTTGGGCGAGGTGGCCCCATCCCGAGGCCCGCCGGTGAGCGCGTACTCGATCCGCGCCTTCTGCGTGAAGCCGAGGTTGCCGCCCTCTCCGACCACCTGGCAGCGCAGATCGCGCGCGTCGACGCGCAGGATGTCGTTGGCCTTGTCGCCCACGTCGGCGTGCGACTCGGTCGAGGCCTTGACGTAGGTGCCGATGCCGCCGTTGTAGAGCAAATCGACGGGGGCTTTGAGGATCGCCTGGATCAGCTCGCCCGGCGCCAGCTTCTCGGTTTCGATATTCAGGACCTCGCGGGCTTGCGGGCTCAGCTTGATCGACTTGGCAGAGCGCGAGTACACACCGCCGCCCTCGGAGATCGCCGCCTCGTCGTAGTCGCTCCAGGCCGACCGCGGGAGCTCGAACAGCCGCTTTCGCTCCTCGTAACTTCGTTCCGGGTCCGGGTCCGGATCGATGAACACATGCATGTGGTTGAACGCGGCGATCAGCCTGATGTGGGTCGAGAGGAGCATCCCGTTGCCGAACACATCACCGGACATGTCCCCGATGCCGACCACCGTGAAGTCGGTGGACTGGATGTCGGTGCCGAGCTCGCGGAAGTGGCGCTTGACCGACTCCCAGGCGCCGCGCGCGGTGATGCCCATGGCCTTGTGGTCGTAGCCCTGGGAGCCGCCTGAGGCGAATGCATCGCCCAGCCAGAAGCCGTAGTCGGCCGACACCTGGTTGGCGATGTCCGAAAACGTGGCGGTGCCCTTGTCGGCCGCCACGACCAGGTACGGGTCGTCGTCGTCGTAGCGCACGACACGCGTGGGCGCCACGACTTCGCCGTCGACGATGTTGTCGGTCACGTCGAGCATGCCCGACAAGAACAGCTTGTAGCAGGCAACTGCCTCTTGCTGGAGCGCCTCGCGCCCGCCAGCGGTCGGGGGTCGTTTGAGCACGAAGCCGCCCTTGGCCCCGACCGGCACGATCAGGGCGTTCTTGACCATCTGGGCCTTCATCAGGCCGAGGACCTCGGTGCGGAAGTCCTCGCGGCGATCGGACCAGCGGATGCCGCCGCGGGCCACCTTGCCTCCGCGCAGGTGCACGGC
>JAFAYP010000377.1 GCA_019240305.1 Solirubrobacterales bacterium | reverse complement strand
TTAGGCGTGTCATTGCTGTGCGTGGGGGCGGTGCTGATCCTGTTGGAGGCTCATGTGCCGACGCTGGGCGTCCTCGGTGGGCCAGGCGTGCTGGCCCTGGCGGCAGGGGCCGTGCTGGCCGTGCTGGGGCTCGGCGGCGGGCTGGTCGTCGGCGTTCTGTCGGGGTTGATCCTGGCCGGGGCCGCCGGTGGCGTGCTCGTGGTCAGCGTCGGGAAGGGCATCGCGGTTCGCCGTCGCGGGGTCCGGGCTGGCCCGGCGGCGATGATCGGCCGTCTCGGCGTGGTCCGCAGCTGGGATGTGACCGGCGGGCGCGTGCAGGTGGATGGCGCGCTGTGGCGCGCGTGTCGGTCGGTCCTCGATGACGACGCGGCTTCGGAGCTCGAGCTGCACCCGGGGGACACCGTGGTCGTCGACCACCTGGACGGGCTCACTGTGGGAGTCCGCCGGGCCGAGGAATGGGAGTTGATCCGATGATCATCGCAATCGTGGTCGTCCTCGTCGTGCTCGCGGTAATCGCGTTGACCGTGACCGGGGCGTCGGTCCGGGTGCTCCGCGAGTACGAGCGCGGTGTGGTGTTCCGCCTCGGGCGGGTGATGGACCTGCGCGGTCCCGGGCTGATTCTGCTCGTGCCCACGATCGACCGGATGGTCCGGGTCTCGTTGCGGACGGTGACGTTGACGGTGCCTCCGCAAGAGGTGATCACCCGCGACAACATCCCCGTGCGCGTCACCGCGGTCGCCTACTACCGGGTCGTCAACGCCAACGCCGCGGTCATCGAGGTCGAGAACTACCACAACGCCACGCTCCAGATCTCGCAGACCACGCTCCGCTCCGTGCTCGGCGGCGTCGACCTCGATTCGCTGCTGTCTGAACGCGAGAGCCTGAACGAGGCCTTGCAGCACGTGATTGACGGGCAGACCGAGCCGTGGGGGATCAAGGTGACCACGGTCGAGATCAAGGACGTCGAGATTCCCGAACGCATGCAGCATGCGATCGCGCGTCAGGCCGAGGCCGAGCGCGAGCGGCGGGCCAAGATCATCAACGCCGAGGGCGAGGCGCAGGCGGCCACCCGTCTGGCCGACGCGGCCGACGTGATCGGGCGCAATCCAACCACGCTCCAGCTCCGGTATCTGCAGACCTTGCGCGAGATCGGGGTCAACCAGAACTCGACCGTGGTGTTCCCGATGCCAATCGATCTGGTCAAGCCGGTGCTCGAGGCGATCCAGCACGGCGGCGCGAGCGCGGCGGGCGCTCCCGAGGTGCCGGGCGAGGGACGTAACGGAGCACTCGAGGGAGGCGAGGCGCGCGCGCTGGGCTCCGGGGCCGGCGGCGAGTCCGGGGCGGCGGGTTCATCGTCCGCGGCGCCCGAGGCCAATCCGGCCGACGCGCCGCCCTCGTCGTAGCCGAGCCGAGCCGGCTAGTGCGGCTTGAGCTTCAGCGACAGCGTGGTCGTGGCGTGCTTGGCGTCGCCGACCTTGAGCGAGAAGGTCAGGCTACCCGTCTTGTGCTTCTTGACCTTGCTCTGGAGCGACTTGCCCTCGCTCACCAGCGGACCGCTCACCGTGAGGGTCAGCTTGCCCACCGGCCTCTTGAGCGTGATCTGAAGCTTCCCGCCGTGGATCGCCACCGACTTGGGCATGCCGCCGGAGACGCCGAGGCCGGTGATCGTGGTGGTGATCGAGCATGTGGCCGTCTTGCCCTTGGCGGCCTTGGTGCATGTCCTGTGGCTGACGATCGCCGCGCGGGAGAACTTCAGGCCGCCCGGCAGCGCGAGCACCACCGTCGCGATGTTCGCCGCACCCTTGCCGTGGGTGATCGTCACCTTCAACTTCGGCTGACCGCCGGCCAGGCCGCTGGTCGAGCCTGAGACGGTCGGACTGGCCGCGCAATGCGTGTACACGATTGGCGCCGTGACGGTCCTGGTGGCGCTCGAGTACGACGTGAACGTGCCACCGATGCTGGCCGGCGCGCAATCGGTGTTGAACGCCTTGGCGCCGCTCGGGCCGGTGATGCTCAACGCGAGCGAGGTCAGGGGCACGTCCGGGACGCTCGCGAACGTGACCGACCTGCTGGTCAGGCTGATCGCGCCGGTGAGCGAGATCGGGAATGGAGCCGGGAACGCGATCGTGATCGCCGAGGTGGTGCCCGAGCCGCTCAGCGTCACCGTCCCATTGGCCAGCGCAGCCTTCGGCACCAGCGGCGAGGTCGCCGTGGCGGTGCCGACCTTGCAGCCGGTGCTGTTCAGGCACGGGGCATCAGCCACGAGGTTCGGAACCAGGCCCCTGGGAAGCTGCAGGGTGATCGCCTTGCTCGCTGCCTGACCTGCCGACTGGGTGATCGCGGCGGTGATGGTGGCGCCGGTATCGCCGGTGTCCCGGGCGATCGCAGCGGTGAGCACCGGCGCGTAGCTGAGGGTGGCGCAGCCGGTCGGCGTGAACGAGCTCGCGGCCGAGCTCGGAGCGGTTGCGCCGTAGTAGGTGACGCTCATCGTGGTGACCGCGTCATTGCAGTACGACGGGAGCCGGGTGAACGGCTGCCCATCCAGCGCGGAGCTGAAGTCTGCGGTGAACCCTGTGATGTCTGCCGGCGAGGTGTCAGGGAATGTCGTGGTCAGGTTGAGCCCGCCCGGAGTGTTCGGATTGAGCGACACGCCGATGTACTGTGGCGTCGGCGAGAGAGTCGTGACCAGGTCGATGCCGGCCGCGTCAGTCGAGCTCTGGGGCGGCACCAGATACAGGTTGCCTGGCGCGGTGCCGCCAGGGTTGGTGGTAACACTCGCGCTCCCGATCCCGCATGAGGGGGTCAACTCGGGGGCGCCCACCAGACACGACGGATTCGCGTTCAGGTTGGCCAGCACGCCCGCGGCCAGCGAGGTGACCACGGTCTTGGGTGTGTCGCTGGCGGCGAAGGCGTATGTGGCGCTGATGCTCGGACTACCGCCCGCCTGCAGATTGGATGGCGTGACGCTCAGCGACTCGCCCGCCGCCAGCGCGGACGCGGGCAGCGCAGCAACCGAAGCCGCCGTGACAGCGAGCACGATTAGCTTGGGTCGGCTTGACACTCGGCAGATACCTCCTTAAGAACGATGCCTCTGATCGGGAGCCTCCAGCCCTGACTCCCACCACGCCGGCCATGTCCTCTGGGCGTCGAGCGGGACCCGGAGGTCCCGCGGGCGGCAATCCTACCTGCAAATCACCAATCTTGACTAGGCCTACACATCCATGAAAATGCTCGTGTTCAGCGACCTGCACCGCGACGAGGAGCGCGCGGAGCAGCTGGTCGAGCGCTCGCGCGAGGTCGACGTCGTGGTCGGCGCCGGCGACTACGCGACGATGCGCCGCGGCCTTGACGACATCATCGCGACACTTAGCGCGATCGACGCGCCGACCGTGCTGGTGCCTGGCAACGCCG
>JAFAYP010000344.1 GCA_019240305.1 Solirubrobacterales bacterium | reverse complement strand
CTCGCCGGCCCGCTGGACGTCCTCGGCGCTGATCGCAGCGAACGGGACAAGCTCGATGGCGTCGACCTCGATCTCGCCGAGGCCGACCCGGTAGCGGCCGCCCGGCTTGACCCGCGGCCGCTGCCACAGGCGGACCGAGAGCGTGATGTCCCCGGCCAGGACGTCGTTGCGCAATTCGCGGCTGAACTCCATCTCGGCGTCGCGATTCTATGGGCGCCGGAGTGCCACTATATAACCATGTGCCGGCTGTTCGGCCTCCACGCTGGAGCGCAGGACGTCGGTGCGACGTTCTGGCTGCTGGACGCACCGGTGTCGATCGCGGAGCTGAGCCACCGCAATGCGGACGGCTACGGGCTGGCGACGTTCGACCGGGAGGGTGAGCTAGGCCTGGTCCGCGCACCGATCAGGGCGGCCGACGACGAGGCCTTCGCGGCCGCGGCACGCGACACTCATGCCGCGGTGTTTCTCGCCCACGTGCGGTACGCGGACACCGGCGAGGTCTCGGAGGCGAACACCCATCCGTTCAGCATCGACGGCCGCGTGTTTGCCCACAACGGGGTCGTCTCGGACCTCGAGCAGCTCGACCGGCGGCTCGGCGCCGACCGCGGGCTGGTGGGAGGCCAGACCGACTCCGAGCGGTTCTTCGCCCTGCTGACGATCGCGATTCGTGAGCACAAGGGCGACGTGCGGGCCGGGATCATCGCCACGACCCAGATGCTCGCCCGCGAGATCACGCTGTACAGCCTCAACTTCCTCCTGGCGGCAGCCGGCCACCTGTGGGCGTTCCGGTATCCCGAGCACAACGAGCTCTACCTCCTCACCCGTGCCCCGGGCGGTCCGCGAGGCAATCAGCCGTTGGACGAGCACAGTTCCCACGGGACCATCCGGATGCGCGCGCGTGAAGGCGCACGACGTCCGATGACCATCGTGGCGAGCGAGCCGATGGACGAGGACCTGGGATGGCAGGAGATCGCCTCCGGCGAGCTCGTGCACATCGGCCCGGACCTCGAGCTACACCGGGAGATCATCATCGACGAGCCGCCGCGCAAGCCGCTGTCGCTGACCGGGCGCGCGGCCGATTCGCAGGTCCAAGAGCGCTAGATGTCCCGGCTGCGCCTGGCTTCGAGCTCGGCGTATCGCCGGGCGAACTCATCGGCGGCCCGGTCCGGTGACCATGCGGTGAGCTCGAGCTCGAGCGGCTCGACGTCTTCGAGTTCGGGCCAATGCCAGGCCTCGGCGCTGAAGGCGCGCCGCTCGGTGGCCAGCAGCGCGCGGTCGACCCGCTTCACCTCGGGAACATTCGGCTTGATCGCGAACCGGGCGCGGATCGTTTCCTCGAGCCGAGTCTCGGCTTCGCGGAACGCCGCCCCGAGGGCGCTGCGGTGCTTGAGCGGGTGCGGCATGTCGCCCAGGTAGGCCTCGCCGGCGTCGTGCATGAGTGCGGCGAATACATCCTCGACGTCACCACCGCGCTCCTCGACGACGCGCGAGACGAGCACGCAATGCTGGGCGACGGAGTAGAAGACGCGACTGTGGCCGCCAAACCGGCACTGGTTGGCCAGCGCACGCGCGATGTCACCCGCGTCGAGCTGCGCCGGGTCCGGGTCGAACGGGTTCACCCAGCGACCGGAGACCGTCTGCAGGTAGGGACCTGCGGCGGGTGGTGCGTCGTCGGAGGAGGTGGTCACCCTGAGCCAGGCTACCGCGGTGCCAGGACACGGCCCACGCGGCGCGCGGCGCTATGTTCGGCCGATGAGGCTCGGGTCACGATGGGGGACGGTGCTGGCTGCTGGTGTCGCGAGTCTGGTCTGCGCCGGGTGCGGATCCTCTTCGCGGCCCGGTGCCCGAACCCCGGTGTCCCTGCAGGAGCTGCACGGCAACTCCTTGCTTGGTGTCAACTACGCCATTCAGGTGGACGCAAGGGGTCGGTTGAGCGTGCGGCGCATGGCGGTGACCGTGCATCGGACATCGACGGAGTCGGTGCTGACCGTTGCCCTGAGTGCCGGCAACGGTCGGCTGAGTGCCGCCGAGCGCGCCCAGCTGGATGTCGTCCTGCAGCGGCTCGATCTGAGGCAGTTGCGGGCGGCGGCTCAGCGGGGCGCCTGCTCCGGCCCCCCGATCGGGGACGTCGGCGGAGTGCATCTTGACGTCGGAGGCACTCAAACGGACTGTCCTCCCGCGTCCGCCCAACCGCTGGTCTCCTGGCTCGAGCGCTTGGCTGCAGCGGCACCTCAGAAGGTCACCCAACGCGCGGTGCACGTCACGCATCTGCGGCCCGCATCCACGGCGTCACTACGATAGGCGCGTGAGCGGTCCGAGAGTCCCCGGTGGGGTCGTCCATGAGCTGCCCGCCGATCTGCGTCAGGCACTGGTCGCCAACGCGCCCGCGCTCCACGCCTGGAAGGACATCACGCCCCTGGCCCGCAACGAGTTCATCTGCTGGGTCGAGGATGCCAAGCAGCAGGCGACCCGGGAGCGCCGCATCCGCCGGACGCAGGAGGAGCTGGAGGAAGGCATGCGCCGCCCCTGCTGCTGGCCTGGCTGCAGCCATCGCGAGCGTACCGGCAGGTAGGCCCCGCAGCAGTTATCGGGCCGCCGGCCGGCGGTCGTAGAGGTGCCGAGCCCACAGGTAGCTGGCGGCGGTGATGGCCAGGCACCAGACGATCCCGATCGTCGCCGCGCTGCCGACGTGATGGCCCGCCAGCAGGCTGCGCACAGCGTTGGTGACCGGCGTGAAGGGCTGGTTCTGGGCAAACCAGCGCAGTCCCGCGGGCATCGAGCCGACCGGCACGAAGCCGCTACCGAGGAACGGGAGGAGCGTGAGGAACATGGGGATGTTGCTCGCGGTCTCGACGCTCTTGGCGAATAGACCAAAGGCGACCGACAGCCAGGTCAGCGCGACGGCCAGGAGCATGAGCATCGCGATCGCGCCGAGCCAGCGCAGAGGGCTCGCCGGAGAGCTAAAGCCGATCAGAAGCGCGAGGGCGATCGTCACGGCGAGGGCGATGACGTTCAGGAGCAGGCTGCCGAGCACGTGTCCGGTCAGCACCGCGGGTCGCCAGATGCGCATCGTCTTGAAGCGGGTGATGATGCCGTCGGCCATGTCCTTGGCCACGGAGATGGCGGTGATCTGCGCGGCACCCGCCACCGCGAACAGGAGCATCCCGGGCGTAACGAAGTTGATGTAGGCGTCGCGGCCGCCGCCGAGGGTGATGCCGTTGCCCAGCGTGCCGCCGAACACGAATTGGAACAGCAGCAGGAAGACGACGGGCATCAAGATCGGGAACATCGAGAGGCCCGGGTAGCGCTGCAGGTGGCGCAGGTTGCGCCGCAGCATCGTGATCGAGTCCTGTACGGCGTAGGCGGGTGTCATCGGTGGATCTCCTCCTCGACTTCGGATAGCGCAAGCCGGTCTTCTCGACCGGTGAGCGCGAAGAACACGTCGTCGAGATCCGGGGTGTGGATGGCGAGGTCGACGACGTCGATCGCGGCGTCATCCAGCTCGCGCAGGACCCGCCGCAGCGTTGCGACGTTGCCGTCGGTGGGAATGTGCAGGGTGAGGGCGTCGTCCTCGCGGAGCGGAACGTCGAGTGCTCCAGCGGCGGCGAGGCGGCCGGGAGCGTCAGCGAACCTCAGATCGATGCGACCACCGGGGATGCGCTGCTTGAGCTCCTGGGAGCTTCCCTGCGCGACCAGGCGGCCGTGGTCGAGGATGGCGATCTGGTCGGCGAGCCGGTCGGCCTCATCGAGGTACTGGGTGGTGAGGAACACGGTGATGCCCTCGCCAGCCAGGCTGCGGACGATGTCCCACATCGTGCGGCGGCTGCGGGGATCGAGGCCGGTGGTCGGTTCGTCCAGGAAGATGATCTGCGGAGCGCCGATCAGCGTCATCGCGAGATCGAGCCGGCGGCGCATCCCGCCCGAGTACGTCGCCACGAGGCGGTCAGCGGCATCGGTCAGCTCGAAGCGGTCGAGCAGGTCCCCGATGCGTCGTCCGGACTCAGCACGGCCGAGGTGATTCAGGTCGGCCATCAGCGCGAGGTTCTCCCGCCCGGTGAGCAGGTCGTCGACGGCCGAGAACTGGCCGGTGACGCCGATGACGCCGCGAACGGCCTCGGCCTCGTGGGCAACGTCATGGCCGGCGACGCGAATCTCGCCCTCGTCTGGTTCGAGCAGCGTCGCGAGGATGCGAATGATCGTGGTCTTGCCCGCCCCGTTCTGGCCGAGCAGCGCGAATACCGTGCCTGGCTCGACGTCGAGTTCGACGCCGTCGAGGACGAGGTGCTCGCCAAAGGACTTGCGTAGGCCGGTGACCTTGATAGCCGGCGCGGGTGAGGGATCTGCCATTTCGTTCTTTCTGATCGAGTGCGGTAACGAGGTGGTGGGGATCGGTACGAGGGCCCTAAGAGGGCAGCTGGCCCGAGGCGCGGAGTGCGGCCCTGTGCTGCTCCCACTCCTGCTGAAGGACGCGGGTTCGCTCGACCAGCCAGTCCGCGAACACCGCCATTTCGGCCAGCGGGGTGCGTCGCTCCGGCGGTGCGTCCTGGAGCACCTCGAGGCCCTCCCGGGCGAGCTCGGCCAGCTCCTCGTACTCCGTGACATCGAACCCGCGGGCCTGGGCCGAGGAGAAATCGACGCGGACCCGGTCCATCCGTTCGCCGGCCGCGCGTGAGCGCCGGATCGAGTGCAGGCGCTCCAGGACATCCAGTGCGCCGGTGATCGCACTGCGGCTGGCCAGCAAGGCGTCGCTCAGCTCGGCGATCGACTGGTCCGGCGGGGCGCATACCAGCAGGTAGCCCAGGACCCGACCGACCATCGGGGGAAAGCCGTAGCGGCGAGCGTAGAAGCGGCCGAGATGGTCGGCAAACGTGAGTTCTTCATCGCGTGGTGGCATGCCATACATATAGCACGTATATCGGAGATAACACAAATTTGTGTTATCTCAGTTTCACGTGATGCGTTTACGGGAGTCGCCGGGGCGCCGCGACCTCGATGCAGCCGGTACGTAGGATGCGGCGATGGCCCGTCGTTCTGCTCCACTTCCCAGCTCGGCCGACGTGGTTGTGATCGGCGGCGGCGTGATCGGGACAAGCGCCGCGTTTCACCTCGCCGAGGCGGGCGTCGATGTCGTGCTGATCGAACGCGCCCAGCTCGGCAGCGGCTCGACTCGCCGCGCCGCCGGCGGGGTCCGGACCCAGTTCTCCGATGTGCTGAACATCGAGATCGCCAAGCGCAGCATGGAGGCGTTCCGTGACTTCGGCCGCCGCCCCGGCTGGGAGATCGCGCTCAAGCAGGTCGGCTACCTGTTCGTGCTCACGCGGGAGTCGGACGTCGAGGCGTTCGAGCGCAGCGTGGCTCTGCAGAACGACTGCGGGCTGGACTCCCGGATCGTGAGCGCCGAGGAGGCCCGCGCGCTGTGTCCGATGCTGGCGGGAGACGACATCCTGGCCGGCGCGTTCTCACCCGGCGACGGCCACGCTGCGCCGGAGGACGTGGTCCAGGGCTACGCGGTCGGGACCCGGGCCCACGGCGGCCACATCGAGGTTGGATGCGAGGTGCGGTCGATCAACACGAGCGGGACAGAGATCAGCGAGGTGGTGACCGGCCACGGCTCGATCCAGACGAACGCCGTGATCTGTGCTGCCGGCGCCTGGTCGCGGCACTGCGGTGCGATGGTGGGCGTCGAGCTCCCGGTCAGCCCGTTGCGCCGCCAGATCCTGTTCACCGACGCGATCGCTGGCCTGCCCGAGGAGTTCCCCATGACCATCGACTTCGAGACGAGCTTCTACTTTCACCGGGAAGGCCCCGGGCTGCTCATGGGAATGTCCGATCCAAACGAGAAGCCTGGCTTCAGCGTCGAGACCACCGACGATTGGATCCCTGCCCTGATGGAGATCGTGCGACGGCGCGCACCGGGGATCGCCGAGGTCGGGATCCGCGGAGGCTGGGCCGGGTTGTACGAGATCACGCCCGACCACAACGCGATCATCGGCGAGGCGTCCGGCATCTCGCGATTCCTGTACGGCACCGGCTTCTCGGGGCACGGGTTCCTGCAGGGTCCGGCCGTGGGCGAGATCCTCCGCGACCTGTTCCTCGGGCGCGAGCCATTCGTCGACATCAGCGCCCTCGGCGTCGAGCGCTTCTACGCCGCCGCGCATCGGCCGGAGTACAACATCGTCTAGAAGAGATGAGCTTCTCCGCGCCACAACGAGAGCTGTCGGTGTCCTCGACCGAGGAGCTGCGCGAGCGGGCG
>JAFAYP010000312.1 GCA_019240305.1 Solirubrobacterales bacterium | reverse complement strand
GGCCCGGCCGTGTGGTGGTAGCCTGCGGCGATGCACCCGGTGGGGTGGGGCGGGGTTTGCGCAAGCGTCAGCTAGTAACAGCGGTTGTGGCGGCGGTCGTCTTGGGGCTGTTGGCCGCGGCATGCGGATCGAGCGGCGCGAAAGCCTCGAGCGTGCACACGGCCTCCGAGCCGAGCGAGACGACCAAAGGCCCGGGTGCGGGCAAGCCCCCGATCGTCCTGGGCACGAAGAACTTCACGGAGGAGTTCATCCTCGGCCAACTGTATGTCCAGGCGCTTCGCGCCAAGGGGTACTCGGTCACCCTGCAGAACGATCTGGGTCCTTCGGAGGTGATGGACCAGAAGCTCACCTCGGGCGCGATCGACGCCTATCCCGAGTACACCGGGACGATCCTCTCGGTGTTCGGGCACACCCCGCAGCGGCCGGCCAGCGCGGTACAGGCCTACCAGCTGGCAGCGGGGGTCGAGCGTGGACACAACGCCACGCTTCTGAGCATGGCGCGCGCCACCGACACCGACGTCATCATCGCCGAGCCGAGATATGCCAAACAGCATGGGCTGCGGACATTGGCCGACCTGGCGAAGCTCGGCTCGCGGGCCACACTGGCGGGACCCCCGGAGTTCAGGACCCGGTTCAGCGGGCTGATCGGTCTGCGCGAGGACTACGGGGTCACCAAGCTCCGGTTCCTGCCCATCGCCATCGGCCAGCAGTATCAGGCGCTGGCGAACGGTCGTGCACAACTCGCGGTGGGCTTCACCACCGACGGCAAGCTCACCCGCGGAGGGCTCACGATGCTCTCGGACCCGAAGAACATCTTCGGCTTCCAGAACGTGACGTTCATCGTCCGCAACGACTCGCTGCAACACGAGGGCAGCGCGTTCACCCAGACGATCGATGCCGTCAGCGCCTGCCTCAGCACAGAGGCGCTGCGGCTGATGAACGCCGCCGTATCACTGGACCGACAGAGCCCCGCGACGGTGGCTCGGCAGTTCCTTGGCGCCAACGGCCTGCTCTAAGCGGTCCGGTACGGAATCCGGGCCGAAACGCGGGTCCCGGCGCCAGCCGGGCTGACCACCGTCAGCGTTCCGTCGAGCGCGCCGACGCGGTCGCGCAGGCCCTGCAGTCCGGTTCCCCTGGCGGGGTCTGCACCGCCGGCGCCGTCGTCCTCCATCTCAACCACCACGTCGTCGCCGTCGTAGTGGGCGCGGAGCGTGGCCTTGGTCGCGCCCGAGTACTTGAGTACGTTGGTCAGCGCTTCGGCGATCACGAAGTACGCCACCGCCTCCACCGACGCCGGCGGCCGCGAGGGCAGGTCGATCTCGCGCTCGATCGCGATCGGCGCGCGCGAGGCCAGCGATGCGAGCGCCGGCGACAGGCCGCGGTCGGTGAGGATCCCGGGATGGATCCCGCGCGCGAGCTCGCGGAGCTCGTCGAGCGCGGTGGACAGCTTGGCGTCGATCCGGTCGATCAGCTCGGTCGCCGCGTCGTTGGCGGCGATCCGGTTGCGGAGCAGCCTGAGCTCGACGGCCATCGCCACCAGCTGCTGCTGGGCACCGTCGTGCAGATCGCGCTCGATCTGGCGCCGCGCCGCGTTGGATGCCTCCACCAAGCGGGCGCGCGACGCCCGCAGCTCCTGGACCCGGGCGCGCAGGTCGGCCTTGAGCCGCTCGTTGTCGAGGGCGAGCGACGCCCCTGCGACGGCGGCCTGAATCAGCTCCGGACTGGCCTCGAGGCTCGGGTCGTGAATGATCGCGGCCACCCGCTGGCCCTCGTAGTCGACGGCCGTCCATGAGCGACCCGAACCCATTTCTGGAAGCGGCACCGTGTTGCCGCGCTCGTCGACATACGTATCGCGATCTGGAAGCCAGTAGGCGATCCACAGCGTCCGGTCGCCCAGGCTGGTGGCGAGCGTTTCGCGCACGGGGGCTCCGGCAGGCAGGCTGGTCATCAGCAACGTTCGAGCGAGAGCGCGCAGGGCGATCGCCGCCCAGTCGACGAACGCGATCGTCACCACTGCGAACGGAGCGGCCAGCAGACAGAGCACGACACCGAACAGTGGGGTGGCGCCCAGCGGCCCGATGTACCCCGACCGAGTCCCGGCGATCGCGCCCACCCCGAGCACGAGCAGGATCGCGGTCGCGGCCACTCCAGTGCCGATCAGCGCGGCTGCCAGCACCGACGCCGGTAGGCGCAGACTCAGAAGGGTCACCGCCCGCCAGAAGGCACGGCTGCTCAACCGATGCCGGATCCGCGCCAGCAGCCGGGCATCGGCCGCGGATGGCAGTGGCGGCAGCGGTGAGATCTCCGCACCGAGCATCCGGTTGGCGAGGTCGCCCTCGAGCGCGGCGCAGCGCCAGAGCAATCCGACCGTGGCGACCAGCAGCGGCAGCCCGATCCACAGCGCGCCAAACAGCACACCGACCACGACGCCGCCGATCACCAGCACCAGGTAGGCGGCGCCCAGCGGAACCCCGAGAGCCACGTAAGCGAGCTCGCGACCGACTCGCTCGGCATCCAACCCTCGCTTCTCCGGCGAAGCGCGGACGTCGAACCGCACCGGCGGATCGGTGGTCGGCTGTGCCTGCCAGCTCACAGTCCGCCCTCCACGTTCACGCTGCCGCTGGCGCTATCCGCGTCGATCGTAAACGGCGCGGCGGGGTCGTTGACCAGCCCGGTCACGCGGGGCGGCCCGAGCCCTGACCTTGCCGCCAGCCGGTAGCTCCCCGGGGGAACCAGCGCGACCGCATCGCCGCTACCGGTACGCAGGCTCAGGCTCTCCGGAGCGCAGGCGCTCGAGACGTAGAGATTCCCCCCCTGGCTGAGGGCCGAAAGCCGGAACCCGCAGAAGGCCTCGACGTCGACATTGCCCGTACGGGTGGCGACGGCGGCATTCGCATCCAGGCCGGTCATCCGCACATTGCCGCTGTCGGTCTGCACGCGGACGGCCATCGCCTCGGGCACCAAGAGCTGATACGACGCCGCGCACGATCCGAGCACGATCTTGGCGCAATGCGAGCTGATGTGGAGAACACCGCCGGAGACCCAGCGTCGCTCCCGCGCCGAATGGCCGAACGAGTAGCTGTCGGTGCGGCTGACCCGCAGGACGCTCGAGCTGCTGCCGGCCACCGCCACCTGACCGGAGGACACCTGCAGATCGACCTCGGAGACCGCCATGGAAACGGAGTAGGTCGTGCTGTTCGAACGCATGGTCGCCAGCCATCCGACCCCGGTTACGAGAATGACCAGCGCGACGACGGCAGCCGACCCGGCGACCGCGGCGTTCCATCCGTGCAGCCCCCGTAGCGACGACGTGGGTCGTGACCGCCAACCGCCGGGCGCCTGACCGGTTGGCTCCGGGCGGGGGTCAGTCGGAGCTTCGGAGACGCTCACGGCCGTCCGATCAGGCGTGCAGGAACGTGAGCACGGCGAGCACCCGCCGGTGGTCGTCCCCGGCCGGCGGCAGGCCGAGCTTGCCGAAGATGCTCGTCACGTGCTTCTCGACGGCGCGCTCGCTGATCACCAGCCGGGTGGCGATTGCGTGGTTCGAGCGCCCCTCCGCCATCAGCTCGAGCACTCCGCGCTCGCGGTCGGTGAGCTCCTCGAGCGGGTCGACGTGCCGATGGCGCCTCAGCAGCTGACTGACCACCTGCGGGTCGATCACCGAGCCGCCGCCGGCGATCCGGCGAACGGCGTCGAGCAGCGCGGCCACGTCGGTGACGCGCTCCTTGAGCAGATAGCCAACGCCCTCGGCTGCATCGCCGATCAACTCGATCGCGTAATGCTCCTCGATGTACTGGGAGAGCACGAGCACCCCGGTCTCGGGCTGCTCGGCGCGGATCTTCAGCGCGGCACGCAGGCCGTCGTCACTGTTATCCGGCGGCATCCGCACGTCGATGATCGCCACCTGCGGCCTGTGCGCGCGAACCTTCCTGAGGAGGTCCTCGGCGTCACCTGCCTGCGCGACCACCTCGCAGCCGCTTTCCTCGAGCAGGCGGACCAGGCCCTCGCGCAACAGGACTGAATCGTCGGCTACCACGACGCGCAAAGGTCCGTTCATCACTTGCGCCGGAAGGCTAATGGAGTGACGAGCGAGGTTCACGTGGCGAACGCTCCCCGGCGCGCTCTACTAGCTCACCGAGGAGGTGCGCCCCGGCTCAATCATCGAGCAGCGAGCGCAGCCGGTCGCCGGACAGGTCGGCCTTGGCGACGAAGCCTCGAGCTCCGCATGCGGCGATGAGCGGTCCGTAGTCACCGCCGTCGCGACTGGAGACGAGAATCACGGCCGGCCCGCCGTCCGTCCGGCTCACGCGATCGGCTACCTCGAACCCATCGATCCCGGGTAGCTGAATGTCGAGCAGGACCAGCTCGGGAGACAGCGCGGCGGTCTGCTCGATCGCCGATTCGCCGTCCACGGCCTCACCGACCACCTCGAATCCCTCGGATTCGAGCAGCAGTCGCGCGCTTGAGCGGAAGATCGGATGGTCGTCGACGATCAGCACCCTGTGGGGCATTCCGGCCACGAGCCTAGGATCGCATCGGGCGAGGCAGTCCAGTAGCCGGATAACGCACAACCTAGGGTGCGGTTATCCGTACCTCCGGGGGTCGGTTGCCGCACCCGGAAGACGCCTGCTCGCTACACCGACAACGCCCGGCCGGGTTGAAAGTCTTCCGCTTGCTTGAAGTGGTGAACATAAGACAGACGGCACGAACCGATGAATCCGGCGCAATACTCTTCTTTTCAACCTGGGTGGGCACACGAAGTGACCTGAACACAGGGGGCACATACCACGCCCTTGTTAGGGCAGGACCGCGATTCGGGGCGGAATCGCAAGCCTGAAGTGGGGGCGTGAGGGGGCAGCGGCAATAACGGGGGCCGCGCAAGACAAAAGGGGCTCAGCGGTGGCGGAGACAAGGTCTCCGCCACCGCGTCGGCATCTCGTGGTCGATCAGGCCGTGGATGTGAACTTGGTCATCAGCCAGCTCGCGATGTCGTCTATGACGGTCGCGTCGACGTGCTGGGCCGGCTCGTACTCCGCCGGGCTCGGCGGACCGCTGCCCGGAGCGAACAGATGGTTGAGGGTCGGGTACACGCGGATCGTCATCCGGTCACGACCGGTCATCCCCGCCTCCCACCGCGCCAGGTCGTCGGCGACGGTCACCTGGTAGTCGCGCCCGCCCTGAAGGATCAGCATCGGCTTGCCGAGTGTCGCGGCGAGGGCAACCGGGTCGTAGCCGCGCACGTCGAGCCAGTAGGAGCCCGGGGCGCCAAACGGCAGCTGGTCGGGCGGCGTGGACGTCGACAGCTCCGGGCTGTCGACGACACGCGCCTTCTCACTCAGCGCCTCGATCACCGGGGCCGACGCGGCCTCGCTCTCCGGGCTGAGCGAGGCGAGATAGCGGACCTGGCGCACCATCGCACGATGCATCGGCTCAGCGCCGCCGGCTAAGAGAATGAGGCCGGCAACCGACGGCTC
>JAFAYP010000274.1 GCA_019240305.1 Solirubrobacterales bacterium | reverse complement strand
TTGAACTTCTCGTAGCCGAAGCCCCAACCATCGTAGGCCGGAATCCGGATCTCGGTGAGCACCTCGGTCGGCTCGACCGCGGTCTCCAGGTAGTCCCTGAACAGGTCGCTGGCCGCCACGCTGCGCTGCTGGCCGCCGGCCCCCTGGAGCGTCACGCTCGCCTCGCAGATCAGCATCACCGCGGGCAGGTCCGACGCGGGATCGCCGTGGGCGAGCGACCCGCCGATCGTGCCGCGGTTGCGCACCTGCGGATCGGCGATCGTTCCCGCCACGAGCGACACGACGCCCAGCTCAGGCGTGTGCTCGAGCTCGGCGTGAGGCGTCAGGGCGCCGATTCGCCAGTCGCCGTTCTCGCGGTTGATCCCGTGTAGCCCCGGCACCTTGCGCAGGTCGATCAGCAGCGAAGGCGCGGCCAGCCTCAGCTTCATCAGCGGCAGCAGCGAATGGCCGCCGGCCAGGAGCTTCGCGTCCTCGCCGCCGTCGCTGAGCGCCTTGATCGCGTCTTCGAGCGACTCCGGCGCGGTGTAGTCGAATTCGGCGGGAATCATGCCGGCACACCTCCCTTGGCTTCCTGGATCGCCTCCCACACGCGCAGCGGCGTGAGCGGCATGTTGATGTAGTTCACGCCGAGCGGACGCAGCGCGTCGATCACGGCATTGGTCACGGCCGGGGTCGCGGCGATCGTGCCCGCCTCCCCCACGCCCTTTACCGCCAGCGAGTTGACCGGACTCGGCGTCTCGGTCCGGTCGGTCTCGAAGCTGGGCAGCTCGGCCGCGGTGGCCAGCGCGTAGTTCACGAACGTGCCGGTGATCAGCTGGCCGTCCTCGTCGTAGTGAATCTGCTCGTACAGCGCCTGACCGATTCCGTGGACGATGCCTCCGTGGACCTGGCCGTCGATCAGCATCGGGTTGATCGCCGGCCCGCAGTCGTCGACCGCGACCCAGCGAACCACCTTGACCTTGCCAGTCTCGATATCCACGTCGACCACGCAAGCGTGGGCACCGAACGGGAACACGAAGTTCTCGGGGTCGTAGAACGCCTGCTCATCCAGTCCCGGCTCCATGCCGTCGGGCATCTCCATCGTCACGTACGCGGCGCCAGCCACCTCGGCGAGCGTGAGGCCCTTGTCCGGCGAGCCGCGCACCGAGAACCTGCCGTCGTGCAGCTCGATGTCCTCGGGAGCGGCCTCGAGCTGATGGGCGACGATCGCCTTCGCCTTGGCCGCAACCTTGCTGGCGGCGCGGGCCGCCGCCTCGCCGCCGACCGCGAGCGAGCGTGATCCGTAGGTGTCGAGTCCGAACGGCCCGGTCTGCGTGTCCCCGTGAATCACCTCGACCTGCGCCGGGTCGATCCCGAGCCGGTCGGCGACGATTTGCGCGAAGCCGGTCTCGTGGCCCTGACCATGAGGAGAGGTCCCGGTGTACAGCGTGGCCGACCCGGTGGCGTGCACCCGGACGGTGGCGGACTCCCAGCCGCCGCCCTGGAGCCCGAACCCGCCCGGACCCACGGCCCGCGAGGGCGCATTGCCGCAGATCTCGGTGTAGGTCGAGAAGCCGATGCCTCGGTAGATGCCCTCCGAGCGCAGCGCCTCGGCCTCACGGCGTACCTGGGTCGGGTCGATGTGCTCGAGCAGCTTGTCCAGCGCGGACTCGTAGTTCCCGGAGTCGTACACGACGCCGATCGGGGTCTCATGGCCCTCGGCGAACGGCGGGATGAAGTTCTTGCGCCGCAGCTCCAGCGGGTCCATGCCCAGCTCGTGCGCCAGCTGATCCATCACAACCTCGATCATGTGGGTCGCCTCCGGCCGGCCCGCACCTCGGATGGCGTCGGTCGGGAACTTGTTCGTGTGCACGCTGGTCACGTCGGTCACGACGGCCGGCGTGTTGTATACCCCGCACATCACGAACGCGCTGAGCGGCGGGATCAGCGGCGTGAGCAGCAGCTGGTAGGCGCCGATGTCCGCGATGATCTTCGAGTGCCAGGCCGTGAGCGTCCCGTCGCGCTTGGCCCCGACCTTGACATAGTCGATCTGGTCGCGCCCGTGGTGGGTGACCATCAGGCCCTCCGAGCGCGTCTCGATCCACTTGATCGGCCGCCCGAGCTTGCGCGCGGCCCACGCGCAGCCGATCTCCTCGGCATAGATGTTCAGCTTGGAGCCGAAGCCCCCGCCCACCTCGGGAGCGATCACCCGGACCCGGTCCTCGGTGACGCCGAGGAGGATCGACAAGAACAGGCGCAGGAAGTGGGGCACCTGGGTGGAGCTCCATACGGTGAGTCGGTCCCCGCGGTACTCGGCCAGCACGCCGCGCGGCTCGATCGCCCCGCCGGCCATCCGATGATTCACCACCCGGCGCTCGATGATCACGTCCGCCTCGGCAAACCCGGCCTCGAGGTCGCCGCCGCCCAGCGACCAGTCGCACACCTTGTTGGTCACGAACTTCTCGTGGACGAGCGGTGAGCCCTCCTCGAGCGCCTTCTCCGGGTCGGTCACCACCGGCAGCGGCTCGTATTCGACGACAACATCCTCGGCCGCGTCGACCACCGCGTAGCGGTCATCGCCGATGACCAGTGCCACCGGGTCTCCGACGTGCTTGACCTCGTCCCTGGCGAGGACCCAGTGGTCGGGCGTGTTGACCTCGACGCCCGGCGGCGCCCACGCCATCGGCAGGCCCGCCTCCATGTCGAGATCCTCGTTGGTGTAAACCGCGCGGATCCCGGGCCTGGCCTTGGCACCGGAGGCGTCGATCGAGACGATCTTGGCGTGGGCCTCGGGTGAGCGCACCCAGGCCGCCCACAGCTGACCCACCAGGTTGATGTCATCGACGTAACTGGCGCGTCCCGTGATCAGCCGCGGGTCCTCCTTGCGACGCATCGCCCGGCCCACATGGTTGCTCGGCGCGGGCGCGCCGTTGGTCGACTCGGCCGCGACCCGCGCTACCTCGCCCCCCGCATCCCCGACGCTCATGCCGTCACCCCCGGCTGTCCGCTCGCCGATGCACCCACCGATGCCCCCTTGGACTTGGCCGCGTCAAGCACCGCCTTGACGATGTTGTGGTAGCCGGTGCAGCGGCACAGGTTGCCCTCCAAGCCGTGGCGGACCTCCTCCTCGGTGGGGTTCGGGTTGTCGGCCAGCAGCCCGGCGGCCGCCATGATCATGCCCGGGGTGCAATAACCGCACTGGAGGCCGTGGTCGTTCCAGAAGGCCTCCTGCAGCGGGTGCAGCTCGTTTTCGGAGGCCATCCCTTCGATCGTGGTCACGGCAACGCCGTCCGCCTGGACGGCCAGCACCGTGCACGACTTCACGGCGCGTCCGTCCATGTGGATCGTGCAGGCGCCACAGTTAGAGGTGTCGCATCCGACGTGCGTGCCGGTCAGCCCGAGATGGTCGCGCAGCGCGTGGACCAGCAGAAGGCGGGGCTCCACGTCCAGGTGGTGCTCGACGCCGTTTACGTTCAAGGTCACGGGGACGGTCTTGCTCATGCCTCTCCCTCCAGGGTTCGCTAGGCGGCCACTAGTCGCGACGATACTCCAACGGTTATACCGGTGTGAAGTGCGTCGGCACGTCCCGTGCGCAGATGGCCGTCCGCGCCTGCGCCCAGCGGTGAGAGGGGGTCCTAGCGGTGGGCGAGTACCTGGTAGACCGAGGCCCAGCCGGTCTCGAAGCCCTGCCGGGCCGCGCGCAGGTACAGCCGCCAGATCCGCGCTCGCTCGATCCCGGCCAGCCGCACGGCCTCCTCCCAGTGGGCGTCGAAGCTCTCGATCCAGCAGGTGATCGTGCGCGCATAGTCGCGCTGAAGGCCCTCGACGTGGGTGGTCGTGAACTCGGTGCGCTCCAGCGCCTGGATGATCCGAGAGAGCGGTAGCGGAACACCGTCCGGGAACACGAAGCGCTCGGAGAACGCGCCCTCATCAGGGGTGTCGAAGTCCTGGAGCTTGGCGATCCCGTGGTTCAGCAGGCGCCCGCCGGGACGCAGCAGCCCGTACAGCCGCCGGGCGTAGAGGTCGATCTGCTCCTCCCCCACGTGCTCGACCATGCCGATGCTGGCGATCGCGTCGAACGGCCCGTCCGCCACCTCGCGGTAGTCCGCTAGTCGGATCTCCACCTGGTCGGCCACGCCCGCCTCGCGGACGCGCTCCCGGGCCAGCCGGGCCTGCTCTTCCGCCAGCGTGATCCCGACCGCTCTCACCCCGTGGCGCTGCGCCGCGTGGATCACGAAGCTGCCCCAGCCACAGCCGACGTCGAGCACGCGCTCGCTCTCGCCCAGGGCGAGCTTCTTGCACACGAGCTCGAGCTTGGCCTCCTGCGCCTCCTCCAGGGTTTGCGCCCCGCCCGACCAATACGCACAGCTGTAGGTCATCGAGCGATCCAGGAACAGCGCGAAGAATTCGTTGCCGACGTCGTAGTGGTGGCGTACGGCCTGGCGGTCGCGCGCGATCGTGTGCCGGGCGCCGCGCAGGCGAAGCTCGGCCGCGGGCACCGGTGGGGGGACTACCAGCCCGCAGGCGCGCACCACGGCCGCCGCCAGCCCGGCCTGCTGCTTCAGGGTCAGCGGCGGCGGCTCGAACGTGTCGACCATCCGCAG
>JAFAYP010000273.1 GCA_019240305.1 Solirubrobacterales bacterium | reverse complement strand
ACGATCGGGGCCATCAGCGCGATGCTGCGCAGCACGAACTTGCTCCGCACCGGCCAACCGAGCTTGAGCGAGATGCCCTCTCGCACGACGAGTACCCACATCACGACCACCGCCAGGCCGTTGCCTGCGTCGTTGGCGATGACCAGCGCGTTCGTTCCGAGGGCAGAACCGAACAATGCCAACAGCACAATGCGCAGGATCGGGTCGATGCCGACCACGAGGGCGGCGGCCGCAAAGCGGTTTCTGACCGCAAGTATTGCGGCCAGTGCGGAAACCATTGCGCCAAACACGCCCAGCGGGGTCAGCAGGAGTGCGTTCACCTGAGCGGGCCCGACGAGTCGCGGGTTCCCAGCCGTCAACGGGAGCAGCGCGACGGCAAGACCGGCGGCCATCATGGAGAGCAACACCGTGCCGATGAGCGTCACGGAGACGAGCTCGCTGCTTCCGTTAAGGAACGCTGCCTCGTCGCGATTTGCCTCCTCGGTGAGCGCAGGAATCGCCCCGGCGCGGATAGCGGTGAGGAACACGCTCGCGACGAATAGGGGCACCGAATACCCGAGGAAGTAGGCGTCAGTCGACCGGGTGGCACCCAGAACCCGTGCAATCACGATGGACGAGACGAAGCTGAAGACCTGCGTGAGAAGCGTCAGCGACGAAACCCGCAGCACGATCCTTCCAAAGCCGCCGGTGTTCGTAGCGGTCGTGCCGCCTTCTCGGGCGGGGGCCGATTCGAGCGCGGCCACGGGCACCGGATCCGCCGGCGCGGCGGGTGCCGCCGCTTCAGGCAACAGTGACGGCTTCCCGGGCTGCCCGCTGCCAGTCGAGCTGGGCGCGTAACCCGGCGCGGAGGTTGTGACGCGGTGTGAAGCCGAGTTCCTCACGCGCACGCGAGATATCCGCCGCGGTGTCCCGGGCATCGCCCCGCTGGCGCTCGGCGTATCGTACGCGGAGCGGGCCGGCGAGCTCGTCGATTACCTCGATTACCTCGCGCATGGAAACGCGTGAGCCACCCCCGAGGTTGTACGCCCGCCCAGGAATCCCGCGCTCTGCTGCCGCCAGGGTCCCCGCCACTGCATCGCTGACGAACGTGAAGTCGCGGGTCTGGCGGCCATCGCCATAGAGCGTGAACTCATCTCCATCGAGTGCCGCTGCGATTGCGCGGCTGAATGCCATATCCGGCCTTTGGCGCGGTCCGTAGACGGTGAAGTAGCGAACGCTGACTATCGGCAGGCCGAAACTTCGCCAGTAGAGATACGCGAGGTGCTCACCCATTGCCTTCGTCGCCCCGTACGGCGACACCGGACGCAGAATGGTGTCCTCGCGCGTGGGCAGGTCCTCGGCGTCGCCATATACGGAAGAGGACGAGGCAAAGACGATCTTCTTGAGCGGAGCGGACTTCGCCGCCTCGAACAGACGCTGCAATGTGGTGATATTTAGATGGGTGTAGACGTCGAACTCGTGGCCCCAGCTCTGGCGCACGCCTGCTTGCGCGGCAAGATGGCATACGTAGTCCACGCCAACGAGGATGTCCGGGAGTGCCTCGACCAGCTCCTCTTCGACGTATGTGCAGGCTGGATGACGCGCCAAGCGGTGCGCGTTGCGGCGCTTGACCGCGGGATCGTAATAGGGAATGAGGGCATCGAGCGCGCGAACTCGCCAGCCACGGTCGAGACACTCCTCCACCAAGTGTGACCCGATGAACCCCGAGGCACCGGTAACCAGAACCGTCGTCATGCGATTTCCCCCTGTGCGCTCGTACACAGCGTGATCGTGATTCCGGTCAGCAGCGAAACGATCGAAAAGCTGACGGTATCTCGAAGGTTCGTATCGGCGAGCGATATCACGAGAAAGCTCACAAACGCTCCGGCGAGGGCGGCGACGACGGGGCGGCGCGAGGCGGGAAGCCTGGAGACGCGCCGCATCACGACGGCCACGGTGCCGCCGACCCAGAGCAACACGAGGGCAAGGCCTACGATCCCCTGCTCAAGCAGGGTTCGGATGTACTGGTTGTGCGCTCCGTTGATCGTGAGGTCGGGCGTCGCGGCGATGTCTGCGGTGACCCCGCCCAGATCCGTGCGCGCGCCCGTCTCCAGGCTGTTCAGCCCCCTGCCGACCAGTAAGTGCTCCGGACTGTCGAGGATCAGTCTTTTGGCCAGGGTCCAATACGATTCACGTACCGTGAGCGTGCCTCCGCGCTTTACGCCGAGCTGGAACCAGCTTGTCTGCGACAACGCCGGAAGGGCGAGCACGACGGCTACGGCGGCAACTGGCACGATCCTCAACCATCGCGGCAACCGGATCCTCCCTCGCCAGCGCAGGATCGCGAAGTAGGTGAGGACGCCAACGCCGAAGCCGATCCAGCCGGCGCGCGTGAAAGTGAGAAAACCGCCAGCGATCATCACGGTGATCGCGGCGCCGAGGAGAGCTCGCCGGCGGCCTGTGGTCTGGCGGAAGAACGAGACCGCAACGAGCGCCACCATTGACGTGATGGTGACCGCGGCCGGCGGGCTGCCGAACAGCCCGCCGGGACGGAAGATTGCCGCGCCGCCGTGCGACGACCAGTAGTACGAATTCGGGTCTTGGAAGACCGGTGACCCATGGGCAAACTCGTAGAACAACGACAACGACGCGAGCGCGGTGGCGCCTACGAGCGTGAGCAGCACCGTGCGGCTGTCTCTTGGGGCCACAATCCGACCGGCGACGTAGAAGATCAACGGCACCTCGGTGTTGAAACTCGTCCTGAGGGCGGCAAAGTTGCCTCCGCGCAGCCACCAGTCGAGCGCTGCCGCGACCATCAATCCAAAGACCGCATAGTCGGCCACGCCGGGGCGGATCCTCTCCCGAGGCTCCACTAGCATCATGACGATCCATACGAGGGCAAGACCCTCTTCTAGATGGGCCACATTCGCACCGCCGTGCCCGTACCAATAGGGAATGAGGGCGAGGACTGCTACAGCACCTAGCAACGCGTTGAGTGGACGCTCGATGACATACGCGCCCAAGCCCACCATGAGGACGCCGGCCGCTGCGAGGGTCGGTCCTTCCTTGACGATCACAACCCCGAGCACAACCGACACCGGAATTGCGATGAGGACGCCGATCAGCGAAGCGGAAAGGCGGAGACCGATCAGCGGCCTACCCATCAGTTGACCCCTCTTGCCCTGAGCACGACGGGCAGGGTCCGCAGGATGAGGCGGATGTCGGTCCACAATGACCAGTTCGTGACGTAGATGTAGTCGAGCTTCACCATCTCCGTGAATCCGATGCTGGTACGACCGAGCACTTGCCAATATCCTGTAATGCCCGGGGTTAGGTCGAGACGACCTCGCCCCCAACCCTCGATCTGGCGATCCTCGGCCTCGGGCAGTGGCCTCGGCCCAACGAGGCTCATGTCCCCAACCAAGACATTCCACAGCTGAGGCAACTCATCGAGGCTCGTCTTCCGGAGGAGCGCCCCGACCCGAGTAACCCGCGGGTCAGATTGGAGCTTGACCCAGTGTGGGTCCTCGCTGTTGGCGATGACTTCTTCCCGATGCTCTTCGGCCCGGTCGTGCATGGTCCGGAACTTGTAGATCCGGAAAGCGCGGTCGCCCCGCCCGACCCGGCGCTGCACAAACAGAACCGGCCCCGGCGAATCGCGCTTGATCGCTACTGCGATGAGCATCAGCAGCGGCGATGACATCAGGAGAATGAACCCGGCCCCGATGATGTCGATGGCCCGCTTGACGATTCGCGCCGTGCGAGGGAGAACGGGCGGATTGAGCCCGAGCACGGTCACGCCCTCGAGGTCTCCGACCTGGATGGCCGGCCCCATGGCCTCGAAGACGGTTGGAACGATGCTGACATTGAGCAGGAGATGGCGCGAGGCGGAGAGCAGCCTGAGCAGCTCGTTGGTGTCGGCCCCGGTGTCGGCAAGCATGATCCGGTCGATGCGATGCAGCGCAGCGAGCCGCTCCAGGTCGGCAAACTCGCAGACTTCGGCGAGGCTGCCCGTGACGATGGCCACCGGATCCAGCCCATACTCTGGGTGAGCGCGCATCTTCCTCACGAGGATCTGAGACAGTTGGGCCTTGCCGAGGATCAGTACCCGCTCCGCCGGGAACACCCAGCGGACGTAGCTGCGGGCGATGGCGCGTGCCAGGACGACGCCGATCAGTGCAAACATCGCGAACAGATAGATCGTGCTGACCTTGACCCTGCCAGAAGGGCCGAAGTCGAGGAACGGCCACAACACGAGCGCGCCGAGAATCACCGCATGAAAGACCTGCGGAATGTCGTCGACGGTGCTGTGACTGATCCGCTTCTCCTGTCGCTCATACAAGCCGTAGGCGGTGAACAGGAGGTACCAGCCGATCAGTGAGAGGCACGTCCACGCAAGCTCCGCTCCGTAGGACGAGACGCCCGTAAGTGCCATGGCGACTGCGGTCGAGCACATGAGGGCGACCCCATCGGCCAATGCGAGTGACTGCCGGCGGAACCGTGCGCCTCCGCGGTGGCGGGCTTTGAGCTGGCGATCGCCCGTCAAGATCGCAGGGACGACGATCAGCCCGGACGGCAGCGAGTGACCGTTCGCGGCCGGTGAGATTAACGGCGTGAGGTTCGCGTCGTCCGTCATGAGCCGGCAGGATCAGCGGGAGGTGGCGTACGCCACCTCCCGCGCGGGGGCACCAGCCACTCGTCCAGCGGCTTGTCTCAGTGAGATGTCTGCCTGCTCGATCAGTCGAACGACATCCCGCGACAGGAGCAGGGACTCGCGCGAGCCCGAGCCGCGTCGAGCGGCCTCGACAAAGTCACGCAGCTCGACGGCAAGCGGCTCGGCGGTGTCGAGCTTCGGGATCACGATGTCTCCGGTGCGCGTCGAGAGCTGGTACTCACCGAAGCCCTCGGGCTTCTCGTAGTCGAATCCCTTGTCGAACAACTTGACCTGTTCGGCGGCCCCGTCCTCGTAGACCACCATCTTCTTGCTTCCGACGATCACGGTGCGGCGCAGCTTGCTCGGCGCGATCCAACTGACTTCAAGGTTGGCGACCAAGCCCGACGCGAAGGTCATCGCGATGAAAGCAACGTCGGGAATGCCGTTGCGGATCGCGTCCTTGCCGATCGCGCGGATCGAGTCAGGCATCTCTTCCATCCAGTAGAGCAGCATGGAAAAGTCATGCGGTGCCAGGTCGCAGACGACGCTGACGTCCTTCCGGTACGGGCCGAGATTGACGCGGCTCGAGGAGATGAAGTAAAGGTCGCCGAGCTCGCGCCGAAGCAAAAGCTGTTTGATCGCCCGGACCGCCGGGCTGTACAGGAATGTCAGCCCCGACATCAAGACCCGATCCATGTCATCCGCGAGAGAGATCAACGCATCTGCTTCGCGCTCAGTGGAGGCGAGCGGCTTCTCTATGAACGTGTGTTTGCCGGCCTGGAGGCAGCGGCTCGCAATCTCGAAATGCGACTGCACCGGGGTAGCGACGAGCACGGCATCGATGTCCGGATCCTCGAGCATCGTCCGAAAGTCGGTGGTCGGCTTGGTGTAGGGGTGACGGCGGCAGAAGCGATGCAGGCGGTCCTCATCGAGATCGCAGATTCGGGTGACCGCCACGTCCTCCATGTCGGCGAGCACACGCAGGAGGTTTGGTCCCCAGTATCCGAGGCCGATCAGGCCCACGTTCACCATCG
>JAFAYP010000135.1 GCA_019240305.1 Solirubrobacterales bacterium | reverse complement strand
CTGGATGATCGCCGAGTCGAGCGCCACCACATCGTCGCGCTCTTGGAGCATGGATCGCCACCACTGGTTCTTGACGTTGTTCTTGAGCAGCACGCCGTAGTGGCCGTAGTCGTAGCTCGAGCCGAGGCCGCCATAGATCTCGCTGCTCGGGAACACGAAGCCGCGCCGCTTGCACAGCGACACGATCTTGTCCATCGTCACGGGGTCGGTCTGCATGCGGCCCCGCATGCTAGTGAGGCGGTTGGTCTCCGGGTAACGTGGGTACTCGTCGGCCGTGAGGTATCGGATCGCGCTGCTCGCCGTGCTGGCCGTCCTCGGCCTGGCGCTCGTCGGGTGCGGGAGCTCGAGCTCGTCGTCCTCATCGGCCGGATCGGCGCCCGCCGCGACCGGCTCGACCACCGGTCACGTCCCGCTCGCCAAGACGAAATTCGTCCTGCACCTCGGGCTCGCGTTCGGCGCCTTCCATCGCTGGATCTACAAGCCGGCCAAGGCCGGGACGCTCAGGCACCCCTTCGAGCACCCGCTGACGGCCGCCAAGGCCGCCCTCGCGGCGACCTTCGTCTATCACGAGCCCAAACTCGCGCTTGCCGACGCCCAGGCCGATCCGACGCTGTCCAAGCTCGTCTCGCCGATCACCGCGCTCCAGAACCGCTTCCACAGCCTGTCCGGGAGCGTCAAGTCGGGCGGGGCGAGCGCCGCCCAGGCCAGCGGCCTCGACAGCACCGTGTCCTCGATCAAGGCGCAGTCGGCCGGCGCGGGCCAGCCGATCACCGAGCAGACGCCGGCCAGCCCGAGCGGTTGACCCGCTTGGCACTCTCCCCTTGAGAGTGCCAATTCGCCCGCCTATACTTAGTGAAGCGATGCCGATCTACGAGTACCGGTGCGAGCAGGGACATACGTTCGAGGTCATGCAGCGCATGAGCGACGACCCCGTCCAGACCTGCGAGACGTGCGCGGCGCCGGTCGCGCGCGTGTTCCACCCGGTGGCGGTCCACTTCAAGGGGTCGGGCTTCTACAACACCGACTACGGTACGCGCAAGCGCGCCCGCGAGAACGCCAGCAGCGCCGACTCGAGCAAGAAGGACAGCTCGTCCTCGAGCTCGGATTCGTCCTCGTCCTCGTCCTCCTCCTCGACGTCGTCCTCGGACTCCTCGTCGAGCTCGAAGTCCAGCTCGTCCGACACCAAGAGCACCAGCTCGAAGACGTCCGACTAGACGCCGCCCCCTAGCGGGTCAGCGTGATCTTCAGCGTGCGGGTGACGGTACGCCCGCCGGATCCGGTGAACGTGACCCGGACGGTCACCACCAGCGGCCCGTTTGCCGTCAGCTGGCCGAGCGCTCCCCGCGAGAGCCTGAGGACCAGGCCGTGGGATCCGGGGCCGAGGGACCGGCTCGAGCGGAGCAGGACGACCGGCGGGGCCGAGCCGTGCCGGGTGCCGTGCGTAGCTGACCCGCCTTCGGTGGTCTGGGTCACGGGGATCGTGATCTGGATGCTGGCCGCGGCCGTCTGGTTGACCGCGAGCCCGAGCCGCAGCCCGTGTGCCTTGACGGTGCTCAGGCGCTGGCGGCCGGAGCCGGTCACCTTGGCCACGACGGGATTCGCGTGCGGGGCGCCATTGCCCCCGGAGGAGGACGGCGGCGACGGTGGAGAGGGCACCGGCGGGGAGACCGGCGTTGGCGTCGGGTTCGTCGTCGGCGGCGTGGAGGTCCCGGACGACTGGGTCGAGACCGGCGCGACGCTCACCTGCTGGGTGCTGGTCGAGGTCAGGCCGAGCTGGTCGGTGACCGTGAGCGTCACGGTGTAGGTGCCGGGACCGTTGAACGCGTGGCTCGTGGTCGGCGAGGACCCGGCGTCGGTGCTGCTGCCGTCGCCGAAGTTCCAGCTGTAGTCGGTGATCGTCGACTCCGGGTCGGTCGTGCCGGCTGCGTTGAAGCTCTCGGTGGTGCCCGTCGACTGGGCGCTCGTGAACGCCGCAGCCGGGTCATCGACGGTCACCTGGTGGGAGACCGCCGCGGTCGCGCCCAGGTCATCGGTGGTGGTCAGTGTGACCGTGTAGACCCCGGGCGTGTTGAAGGTGTGGCTGGTCGTCGCGACCGTGTGCCCGTCCTGGCCGGTCGTGCCGTCGCCGAAGTTCCAGCTGTAGTCGGCGATCGATCCACCCGCCGCGGCGGTCGATGTCGAGCCGTCGAAGCTGACCGTGGCTCCGGGCAGGACGGCGGGCGCCGACTGGGTGAAGGCCGAGGTGGGGGCGCTGTCGACGTTCACCGTCCCGGTGCTCTGCGTCGTATTCGATCCGGTCTGGATCGTGAGCGTCACGGGATAGGACCCGCGAGAGCTGTAGGTGTGGGTGACGGTGGCGCGGCTGCCCGTGGTGGTCCCGTCGCCGAAGTTCCAGGTGTAAGTGCTGCCCGGCGGGCTCGAGCTGTCCTGCGTGAAGGTCACCGTCGATCCCGGAGCGGGCGTGGCCGGGCTGACCGTGAACGCGGCCGCCGTGATCTGGGCCGTCGTCGTGCTGATCACGTTGAGGTCG
>JAFAYP010000061.1 GCA_019240305.1 Solirubrobacterales bacterium | reverse complement strand
TTGACCCGGGGGTAGCCGGTCGTGGAGAACAGGCGGTAGGCCATCGCGTAGTCCATGTTGGGCAGCACGTACTCGCCGATCCACGGCCGCGGGTCACGCACCATGGCATCCGAGAGGCCCCAGAACAGGTTGCGCCAGGCAATGACTTCGCCGACGTTGGCCTGCACGCCACGGAAGTCTTTGGTGCCCGCGGCCTCGACTGCTTTCAGGAGCAAACCGGCAATGAAGTCCAGCTTCACCGCGAGGCGGGTGCAGCCATGCACCACGAAGCGTGGCAGAAAGCCCGTGCGCGGGAAAAAGTTGTTGGCCTTCTCGATATCGCCGTAGACGAACACGTTCTCCCAGGGCACCAGCACGCGATCGAAGATGAAGATCGAATCGTTCTCGTCGAGCCGGCTGGACAGTGGATAATCAAAGGGGCTGCCCATCACCTCCGCTGTCATCTCATACGAAGGACGGCAGATCAGCTTCACGCCCGGCGTGTCCATCGAAACCGCACACACCAGTGCGTATTCCTTCTTCTGTAGTGGAATCGGGCCGTAATGGGCGATGAAGTTGTAATGGGTGAGCGCTGAACCTGTGGCCACCACCTTGGCGCCACTCACCACGATCCCCTCGTCGCGTTCCTCTTCGACGTGCATGAACACGTCACTCACTTCCTCGGGGGGACGGTTGCGGTCGACCGGTGGATGGATGATCGCGTGGTTCCAGTACAGGACGCGTTCCTGCGCCTCGCGATACCAGCGCCGGGCGTTTTCCTGGTAGGGGTCGTAGAAGTCGGCGTTGGCTCCGAGCGTGGCCAGAAACGCGGCCTTGTAATCCGGACTGCGCCCGAGCCATCCGTAGCCGATGCGTGCCCACTCCGCGATCGCTTCCAGGTCGCCCACGCAATCCTCGACCGTGCGGGGGACGCGGAAGAACTTGTGGGTCACGCCACCCGAGCCCGTGTCGGTCGCCGTCGTGATGATCTCGCGCCGGGCCTCGTCGTGCAGGGCGTCGTAGAGGCGGGCGATCGAGCGCGCCGTGTTGCGGAAAGCAGGGTGGGTCGTCACGTCCTCGACGCGCTCGCCGTAGACATAGATCTCCCGCCGGTCGCGGATGCTCGCCAGATACTCGGCTCCCGTGAACGGCTGGGTAGTCCTTGGCGTGCTGTCGAGCATCGGTTCCACGGCTCCTCGATCGGCGTTTTCTGTCAGACAGATCCTTCCATCGATGCTCGACCCGATCAAGGCGCCGGCCGACAGGCTCCGCCGTGCCCACCGATGGCCGCGGCTCGTAGTACACCGCCGTTCCCGCGCGGGCTTGCGCGGACGCGGGCGGCGATCGACTTCGCTGAGTGAGACGGGCGCGGCGAGTTCCCTCGCACGGCGACCGGTCAGGTGGGCCACGGAAGCGGCGCTCACGCCGCTTGACGCACTATCGCCGCTCGCTGGCGCTGCTCGAGGAGCGCATCCCGGCGCTCGGCTGGTCAGAGAGCTGCGGGAGGAGCTCCGCGTGGTCCGGCGCGCCCGGGTGGTGGCTGTTGCCGCCTGACAGCACGCGCTCAGCGAGCACGTCATTCCGGGCAGAAGCGTCGGCTCGGTCGAGGACCGAGCGGCGGAGCTTGGCGCAGTGGTATCGAAGGGCCGGCTTTGGCGCTGAGATGACCGATGGTCGCCTCAGCGCCAAGCGCCGGGCCTTGATCGCGGCTACGGACGGGCCTCCAGGACGAGGTTGAAGGGTGTCTCGGTGGCGCGGCGGAACCGCGTGAAGCCGCCTGCGGTGACGACTTCGCGCAGGCGGGCCTCGCCGGCCTGAGCGCCGAGTGCGAGCCCGACCTCCTGGTCGCGCGAGGCCGGCGTGCAGATCAGCGTGGAGCCGCCGTAGAACACCCGGCCGACGGGGTTGAGGTTGTCCTCGAGCCGGTCGCCCGCGTACGGCTCGACGATGAGCCACGTTCCGTCCGGGGCGAGCGTCTCGAGCACATGCGCGGCAGCGCCGACCGGATCGCCCATGTCATGCAGGCAGTCGAACATGCACACGAGGTCGTAGCCGTCGCCTGGGTATCGCTTGGCCGGTGCGACCTCGAAGCTGACGCGGTCGGCGACGCCGGCCTGCGCCGCTGCGTTGCGCGCGTGCTCGATCGAGGCCTCGTGGTAGTCGAACCCCACGAACTCCGACCGCGGGAACGCCTCCGCCATCAGGAGCGTCGAGGCGCCGTGCCCGCAGCCGACGTCGGCCACGAGCGCGCCCGCCTCGAGCTTGCCCTGGACGCCGTCGAGCGCCGGGATCCACGATGGGAGGAGGTTCGCCACGTAGCCGGGCCGGAAGAACCGCTCCGTCCCCGCGAACAGATCGTGGTTGTGCTCATGCCAGCCCACGCCCCCACCGGTGCGGAACGCCTCGGTGATCTTCGGCTCGTCCTTGATCGCCGCGGTGGCGAGCTGGAACGCCCCTGGCACGAACGCCGGGCTGCCCTCCTGGGCCAGGGCGAACGACTGCTCGGGCGAGAGCGAGAAGGTCGCCCGCCGAGCGTCGTAGCTGATGTAGCCCCCGGCGGCCTGGTTTGAGAGCCACTCGCGGACGTAACGGGCGTCGGTGCCCGTCCGCTGCGCGAGCTCCTCGGGAGTCACGGGCTCGCCGTCGGCCATCGCCCGGTACAGCCCGAGTTGGTCGCCGATCACGACGAGCGCTGCCGAAAGCGCCGCGCCGAGGTCCCCGACGAACCGGCCCATGAACTCATCCAGCTTGGCCTGATCGATCTCTTGAACGAAGGTGGCCATGATTCACGCCTCGTCCCAGACCTGGATCACGGTCTGTGCCGCGATCGCGCCGGCGTCGAGCTCGATCACGGTCGCGCACAGCACGTTGGTGCCGTCCGGGTAGCGGCAGGCCTGCGTGTAGGCGGCGCCGGTCGGGTCCAGCACGCGGTGCTTGACCGAGTGGGTCATGTCGCGCGCGTACATGTCCTCGAGCCAGTCCTTGATCTCCGCGCGGGTGCGGAGCACCCGGGGCGAGCCCGGCTGCGAGACCTTGTCGGCGATCGTGACGACGGCATCGGGGCCGTACATCGACAGCTGCGTCGACGCGTCCCGCTCTTCGGCCGCGCGCGTAAAACGGTCGAGGTCGAATGAGGTGATCGTGCTCATGGCTTCCTCCTTGGTGGTTGTCGTTCTTGCCATGCGCCTGGCAGGGTCCCGGGCCGCCGTGTAGCCGCCGTCAAACGGGCGTCAAAGCGCGCGGTAGGCTTGACACATGCTGCGCGCACGCTTGCTTGGCGCGCTGGAGGTCGAGCTCAACCGGGGCGTGATCGACTCGCCCGTTTCGCAGCGCCCGTGGGCGGTGTTCGCATACCTCGCGCTCGCGCCGCGGCCGGTGCCGCGCAGCGAGCTCGCCGCCCAGTTCTGGCCCGACGTGCTCGACCAGAGTGCGCGGGCCAGCCTGCGGAGTGCGCTGTGGGCGCTGCGCCGGCATCTCGGGGACGCGCTTGAGGTGGACGGCGACAGGGTCGGGCTGTCCGCGGGCCCAGGGCTGTGGGTGGACGTGCACGAGTTCGAGCGACTCGCCGGCATCGATCCGGCGAGCGCACTCGAGCTGTGCCGGGGCGACCTCCTCGAGGGGCTCGAGGACGACTGGGCGGTGGCGGCGCGCGACCGGCACCGTACGCGCGTGGTCGAGCTGCTCGAGGAGCTGGCCCGGGCAGCTGAGGAGCGAGGCGACGTTCGCGAGGCGATCGAGCTCACGCGTCGGCAAAGCGAGCGCGACCGGTTCGACGAGGACGCCCATCGCCGGCTGATCGCGCGGCTTGATCTCGCCGGAGATCGCGCCGCCGCGATGCGCACGTATCGGGTGTTGGCCGAGCGTTTGCGGCGCGAGCTCGGCGTGGCGCCGTCGGCCCAGACGCGCGAGCTGGTTGAGCGGCTGCGGGCCGCGACGCCGCCGCCGGTGATCGCCGGCGTGCTTCAGGCAGCGCCCGGATCGCTCGCGCTGCTGGGCCGCGAGCGCGAGCTGGCCGAGCTCGAGGCGACATGGGAGGCGGTGTGCGACGGCGCGGGAGCGGCGGCGGTGATCCGCGGCGAGGCGGGGATCGGGAAGACGCGGCTGGCGCGCGAGCTCCGCGC